>JALSGY010000308.1 GCA_026982515.1 Paracoccaceae bacterium | reverse complement strand
CCTTGCGTGGGGCGGTGAACGCGCCATTGATGAAATGGCCGAATTTCCGGTTGTGCCCGTTCAGCCATGCCTGCGCCTCGGCGTCGCCTTCGGGGGCGGGGCCGTACTCCATCGTCCGGAAAATGTCTGATACGTTCATGGCTTCTTCTTCGTCCAAATATCCAGTTTCCTGCCCGCCCCGAGGGCGCGCCTAGCCCGCGGGGTGCCTCCAGGCGGCCGAGTAGTGCCCCGTGACGTGGTGTTCCAGCTGGCGCTCGATGTCGCCCAGAAGCGAGGACGCCCCGAAACGGAACAGATCGGGCTCCAGCCAGCGGGTGCCCAGCTCGTCACGCATCAGGGCCAGGTAGTTCAGCGCCACCCTGGCCTTCGAGATGCCGCCCGCCGGCTTGTATCCCACCCGGTGGCCGGTGCGGCGGTGATAGTCGCGGATGGCGCGGATCATGGTCACAGAGACCGGCAGCGTGGCATTCACGCTTTCCTTGCCGGTCGATGTCTTGATGAAATCGGCGCCGGCCATCATGCACACCAGCGAGGCCCGCGCCACGTTGCGCAGGCTTCCCAGCTCTCCGGTTGCGAGGATGGTCTTCATGTGCGCCTCGCCGCAGGCTTCGCGGAAGCTGCGCACCTCGTCGTAAAGTGCCCGCCAGTTGCCCAGCAGCACATGACGGCGCGAGATCACGATGTCGATCTCCCGGGCCCCCGCCGCGACGCTTTCGCGAATCTCCTCGACCCGCAGCCGGAAGGGCGACAGCCCCGCCGGAAAGCCGGTGGAGACCGCAGCCACCGGAATGCCCGTGCCCGCCAGCGCCTCCAGCGCGATGGGCACCATCTCGTGGTAGACACAGACCGCGCCGGTGGTGATCCGTTCCATCCCCAGGGCTTCCAGAAGGTCGGCACGTACCGGCTGGCGGGCTTTTGCGCACAGCCGCCGTACCCGCCCCGGGGTGTCGTCGCCGGAAAGCGTGGTGAGGTCGATGCAGGTGACGGCCTTCAGCAGCCAGGCGGCCTGATATGCCTTCTTGACGGAGCGCCTCCCCGGCAGGGTGGTGGCCCGGCGTTCGATTGCCGAGGTATTGGCCTGCACCGAGGCCACCCAGTCCAGATCCAGTTCCATGCCGGGGTTGCGCTGCTCGTGCAGCTGCGGCAGCTGGGCCGGCTTCGTGCCGGCCGGGGAGTGCTGGGTATCGGTATTCACTCGGGCCTCCGTTTCTCGGGCGCCAAGGGTGGCACGCACCCCGGTCCTTGGCAAGGTTTACCGGATGGTCAAACCGGGCGCACCCCCCTTCATCCGCTCCGTGTTACGGTGTGGTCCGTTTCATGCGGAGGGTGCGCGCCGGCCGGGCGCCCTGCGGCCATGGCCAGCAGAAGTACGTACAACAGAAAGGACATCAGCTGATCGACGAAGCTGGTGGAAAACAGTACCGCCAGCAACAGCCCCAGGCCGAAACTGTTGGCCAGCGCCCGGGCCAGGCGTTCACCGGGGGTGGTGCGTGGCAGGCGCAGGTGCAGCCGGGTAAATCCCGCCAGGACCACCAGCACCGCGCCCAGGCCGAACACGCCGCCTTCGAGGAAGGCCTCGAGCAGGATGTTGTGCATCTCCAGCCCGGAACGGCTGACCACCGCCGAGAGCCCCGGCCCGAAGCCCAGAAGCGGGCGCTCCAGCGCCTGCTGCAGGCCGACCGCCCAGTTGGCGATCCGCCAGGAAAGGGAATTGTCGATGTAGGCGTAATCGAACACGGCTTCGGCGGCAGAGAAGTTTTCCCAAAACAGCGGCAGGCTGGCCAGATCGGCAAAGCGCCGGGAGTGGATGATGATGAGCGCCGCACCGCCGGCCAGCACCAGCAGCCACAGCCGTCGGGCAAGGCCCCGGCCTTGCTGCAGCGCCACCCGCAGGACGACGATCCCGGCCATCACCCAGGCGGTGCGCGCATAGGTAAGGTAGAGCGCCACCGCAGCCAGGACGAGCAACCCCGCATGCGCCATGGTCAGGGGGGTGCCGGCGCGGGCCCGGATCACCTCCAGCGTTACCGCTGCGGCCAGCAGCTGCAGCGCAAAGGAGACGGGATGCACGTCGCTTCCCACGGCGCGCATCAGCCCCTCGCGCCCCGGCTCGACGAAGCCGGTCCCGGTGGCGATCTGGGCCAGGGAAAGGGCCGCCCCCACGGCGATGAACCCGGCAAGGAACCGGGCAACCAGGGCACGGGCCTGCGGGGGGCGCAGGTGGAGAAGGGCAGCGTTGGAAAACAGTGCGTAAAGGGTCAGGAGGGCCAGCAGCGCAAGCGATTCCTCCCACCGGGGGCTGGGGGCGGAACTCAGCGTCAGCAGGCCCGAGAAGATCCACCCGGCAAAGCCCGCCATCACCAGCGCCTCGTCGATCC
>JALSGY010000307.1 GCA_026982515.1 Paracoccaceae bacterium | reverse complement strand
CTGTTCGTCCAGATGCTGGAACGGCTGGCGGTTTCCACCCGCCCGGAGCGGCCCGGCGCCGCCGAACTGGCCGGCACAACCTGGACGCCGGTGGAGGTGCTCGATGCCTTCGGTGCGATGCGCAAGGCGGGAGCGCTGGCCGGGGTGCCCGGCGAGCGGATTGCCGAAGGGGCCATCGGGCCGGACATGCCGCCGGGGCTTTATGCCGGGGCGGAACGGCGGATTGCAGTGAATGTCATCGCTCCGGGGCGCACGCTGCAGCCTGCCGCATGGCCTGCCCGCATTGCCGTTGAGGGGCTGGATGTGGTGCGCGAGACGGCGCTCAAGGGTTGGCTTCTGACCCTGGCTCTGGCCCTGCTGATGGCCGATATCATTGCCTCGCTGTGGCTTTCGGGGCGGCTGAGGGGCGCGCGCGCGGCGGCACTGCCGGTGCTGCTGGCGGCGCTGCTGACGGCCCCGCCGCAACCGGTCGGTGCCCAGGGCGGCGAGGCCGGGGAAAGCTTCGCGCTGGACGCTACCGCCAATACCGTCCTGGCCTATGTGCTGACCGGTGACAGCCGCCTCGATGCGATCTCCGAGGCCGGGTTGCGCGGGCTGTCGGATGTGCTCTTCCGGCGCACCTCGGTCGAGCCGGCCGATCCGATTGGGGTGGATCTGGAGCGCGACGAGCTGAGCTTCTTCCCCTTCCTCTACTGGCCGGTGACCCCCGACCAGCCGATACCTTCCGCCGAGGCCTATGTGCGGCTCAACCGCTATCTGCGCACCGGCGGGATGATCATGTTCGACACCCGCGATGCCGATCTGGCCGGCCTTGGCACGGACACGCCGAACCGGCGCAAGCTGCAGCAGCTGGCTGCCCCGCTCGACATTCCGCCGCTGGAGCCGGTGCCCGCAGACCACGTGCTGACCCGCGCCTTCTACCTGCTTCAGGATTTTCCAGGCCGCTATGCCTCGCGCGAGGTCTGGGTCGAGGCCGCACCTCCGGGGGCGGAACTGGTGGAGGGCATGCCGTTTCGCAACCTCAACGACAACGTCACCCCGGTGATCATCGGCGGCAATGACTGGGCTGCCGCCTGGGCGGTGGACAACATGGGCGGCTACATGTTTCCGGTTGGCCGCGGCAATGCCGGCGACAGGCAGCGCGAGCTGGCCTATCGCTTCGGCGTGAACCTGGTGATGTATGTGCTGACCGGCAACTACAAGTCCGACCAGGTGCATGTGCCGGCCCTGCTGGAAAGGCTGGGCCAGTGATGCCGGGCAGCGTGATCTTCGATCCATACGTGCCGTTGGCGGTGCTGGCTGCGGCGGCGGCGGTTGCCATTGCACTTTGCGGCTGGGCGGCCTGGCGCGGGCTGTCGGGCTGGTGGCTGCGGGCGCTGGGAGCGCTGGTGCTGCTGGCGGCGGCGGCCAATCCTTCGTTGCAGCAGGAACAGCGCACGCCGCTTTCCGACATCGTCATCGTTGTGGCCGATCGCACCGCCAGCCAGCGGCTGGAGGGCCGGCCCGAGCAGCTTGAACGGGCACTGGCCGGGCTCAAGGCGCAGCTTTCGCGGCGCCCGAACACCGAGATGCGGCTGGTGGAGCTGGCCGATGCCCCCGGCGACGGCGGCACGCTCATGATGGAGCGGCTGAGCGCGGCGCTGGCCGACGAGCCGCCCGACCGCATTGCCGGTGTCATCCTGCTGACCGACGGGCAGGTCCATGACATGGAGCGCGCGCCCGAGCTGCCCGCGCCCCTGCACGTGCTGCTCACCGGCAAGCGCAGCGACTGGGACAGGCGGCTGGTCGTGCGCACTGCCCCGGCCTTCGCGATCCTCGGAGAGCCGGTGATGCTGACCCTCATGATCGAGGATCAGGGCCAGGTGCCGGTCGACGCCGGGGGGCGGGTGGAGTTGCAGGTCTCGATCGACGGTGGCGAAGTGCGGCGCTACCGGGTTCCGGTGGGCCGGCCGCTGCGCTTTCCGGTGACCCTGGAGCACGGGGGCATGAACGTGATCCAGTTCACTGTGCCCACCGCCGAAGGAGAACTGACCGACCGCAACAACTCGGCCGTGGTGCAGATTAACGGGGTGCGCGACCGGCTGCGGGTGCTGCTGGTCAGCGGCGAGCCCTATCCCGGGGAGCGCACCTGGCGCAACCTGCTGAAATCCGACAGTTCGGTGGATCTGGTGCATTTCACCATCCTGCGCCCGCCGGAAAAGCAGGATGGCGTGCCGGTGGACGAGCTGTCGCTGATCGCCTTCCCCACGCGCGAGCTGTTTCTCGACAAGATCGACGAGTTCGATCTGATCATCTTCGACCGCTACCGCCGCCGCGGCATCCTGCCTTCGCTCTACCTCGACAACGTACGCAGCTATGTGGAACGCGGTGGCGCAGTGC
>JALSGY010000306.1 GCA_026982515.1 Paracoccaceae bacterium | reverse complement strand
AGAAGCCATGAACGTATCAGACATTTTCCGGACGATGGAGTACGGCCCCGCCCCCGAAGGCGACGCCGAGGCGCAGGCATGGCTGAACGGGCACAACCGGAAATTCGGCCATTTCATCAATGGCGCATTCACCGCCCCCCGCACGGGGTTCGATTCGCACAACCCCGCCACCGGAGAGCGGCTGGCCACCCTCACCCAGGCCACGAAGGAAGACGTGGACGCCGCCGTGGCCGCGGCGCGCAGGGCACAGGGGAAATGGGCTCGGGCCGGGGGGCACGAGCGGGCGAAACACCTTTATGCCCTGGCCCGGCTCGTGCAGAAGAACGCGCGCCTGTTCGCCGTTCTGGAGACGCTGGACAACGGCAAGCCGATCCGCGAGAGCCGCGACATCGACATCCCGCTGGTGGCGCGCCATTTCTACTATCACGCCGGCATGGCGCAGCTGATGGAGGCCGAACTGCCCGATGCCGAGCCGCTGGGCGTGTGCGGGCAGATCATCCCGTGGAACTTCCCGCTGCTGATGCTGGCCTGGAAGATCGCCCCGGCGCTCGCCATGGGCAACACGGTAGTGCTGAAGCCGGCGGAATATACCTCGCTCACGGCGCTGCTGTTCGCGCAGATCTGCCGGGAAGCGGGCTTGCCGAAAGGGGTCGTCAACATCGTCACCGGCGATGGGCGGGTGGGCGAGATGATCGTCGCGCATCCGGGGATCGACAAGATCGCCTTTACCGGCTCCACCGAAGTGGGCCGGCGCATCCGCGAAGCGACGGCCGGCTCAGGCAAGGCACTGACGTTGGAACTGGGGGGCAAATCGCCCTACATCGTCTTTGACGATGCCGATATCGACAGCGCCGTCGAGGGGCTGGTGGATGCGATCTGGTTCAACCAGGGGCAGGTCTGCTGCGCCGGCTCGCGGCTGATCGTGCAGGAGGGAATCGCCGATCGTTTCCACGAGAAACTCAAGGCGCGCATGCAGGGGCTGCGCATCGGCGATCCGCTGGACAAGTGCATCGACATCGGCGCGGTGGTGGATCCGGTGCAGTTGAAGCGCATCACCGAGATGGTGGAAAGGGGCGGCAAGGAGGGCGAGATCTTCCAGGCCGGGCAGATCCCGAACCGGGGCTGCTACTATCCGCCCACGCTGATCACCGGGCTGCACCCCGCGGCCATGCTGATGCAGGAGGAAATCTTCGGCCCCGTGCTGGTGAGCACCACCTTCCGCACCCCCTCCGAAGCAGTGCAGCTGGCCAACAACACCCGCTACGGGCTGGCCGCCTCGGTCTGGACGGAAAATGTCAACCTTGCGCTAGACATGGCGCCCAGGCTGGTGGCCGGGGTGGTGTGGGTGAACGCGACCAATCTCTTTGACGCCGCTGCCGGTTTCGGCGGGGTACGCGAAAGCGGCTTCGGGCGCGAGGGCGGCTGGGAGGGCCTGCGCGCCTATACCCGGCCGCGCATGACCACCAGGCCGCTGAAGCGGATCGCCCCCGCTCCGGTGCCCGAGGAGGCCGAGGTCATCGGCCTGGATCGCACGGCCAAGCTCTATATCGGGGGGCGGCAGGCGCGCCCCGACGGGGGCTATTCGCGCCCGGTGTTCTCGCCGCGCGGCAAGCTTCTGGGGCATGCGCCACTTGCCAACCGCAAGGACATCCGCAACGCGGTGGAGGCAGCGCGCGGGGCCGGCGGCTGGGCCCGGGCCACTGCCCATCTGCGCGCCCAGATCATCTACTACATCGCCGAGAACCTCTCGGCCCGGGCCGACGACTTCACCGCCCGCCTGCATGACCTCACCGGCGTGCACGCCAAAACTGCCCGCAAGGAGGTGGAGACCGCCATCCGCCGCCTGTTCACCTGGGCAGCCTGGGCCGACAAGCACGACGGCGCGGCCAGGGCAGTGCCGATCCGCGGCGTCGCCCTGGCCATGAACGAGCCGGTGGGCGTGATCGGCGCCTTCTGCCCCGACGAAGCGCCGCTTCTGGGCCTGGTCTCGGTGATCGCACCGGCCATCGCCATGGGCAACCGGGTGGTGGCCGTGGCGTCCGAACCCTGGCCGCTGGCCGCCACCGACTTCTATCAGGTGCTCGATACCTCCGACGTGCCCGCCGGGGTGGTCAACATCCTTACCGGCAGCCACCAGGAACTGGCCCCGCACCTGGCCGGCCATCTCGACGTGGATGCGGTATGGAGTTTCTCCTCTTCCGATATCTCGGCGGTGATCGAGAAGGAAAGCGCGGGCAACCTCAAGCGCAGCTGGGTGAACAACGGGCGCAGCCGGGACTGGCTGTCGCCGGCTGGCGAGGGGCGCGAGTTTCTGGCCCATGCCACCGAGGTGAAGACGGTGTGGGTGCCCTACGGCGAATAATAGGTGAGCAGAGCCCCG
>JALSGY010000305.1 GCA_026982515.1 Paracoccaceae bacterium | reverse complement strand
CAGAAGGGCGCCCACGAAGACCACCGAGATGCCCAGGCCCCCCGGCACCGGGCCGAAAAGCCGGGCCATGGTCACCAGGAGATCCTCGGCGATCTTCGACCTTTGCAGCATGATGCCCATGAAGATGAACAGCGGCACGGCGATCAGGGTATCGCGCTCCACCACCCAGTAGACGCTTCGAAGGTTGGTGACGCCCGCCGAGAGCCATTGCCACGGGCCGCCGGCATAGAAGTAGGCGCTTGGATCTCCGGCGAAGATCAGACCGGCGATGCCGGCCAGCAGGATGGTGAGGATTGCCGCGCCGGGCAGCGAGAAGGCCACCGGAAAGCCGGAACCCAGGGCCGCGATCATCAGGATCACCAGAACGGCGAGAAAGAAGATTTCCATGGATCAGGTCCTTGTTACGCTGCCGGTCCGGTCTCGAGATGGCGATGGCCGGGCTCTCCGCGCCAGTCGGCGACCGCCTCGAACAGCATCGAGACGAACTGGATCAGCATGGTCATTCCGAAGATGCCGAGGAAGGCGGCCATCTGGTACTTCACGTACATGCCGATGCCGCCGGTCTGGGTGATTTCGAAGTTCATCACCGGGCTGTTGATGATCGACTGCGGCCCGGCAAAGCCGACGGCAAGCACCGTCCAGGCCGTGGGCATGCCCAGAAGGATCACGCCCCAGGCATTGAGCAGCCCCTTGGTGCGCGTCTGCAGGTTGGAATAGACGACATCCACCCGCACATGCCCCTCCGCGTAGAGGGTATAGGCCGAGGCCAGCAGGAACAGCCCCGAATACCAGTAGCGCACCAGGTCGCCCATGAAGGCCTGCTCGTAGGAAAAGACGAAGCGGGTGATCACGATCGCCAGCTCGGCGAGGATGATCAGAAGCGCCAGCCACATGAAGCCCAGCGTGCGCGTGAACAGGGCAACCACGAATCCCAGGATCACCAGCGGAAGGTGAAACCACATGCCGATGAACTCGGGGCGCTGGAAGGTCAGCACCGTCTGGCGGTCGAAGAACAGGTCGAGAATGTTCTCGACCCGCAGAAAGGCGATGATGATGTCGGCCAGCCCGACGAACAGGATGCCGAAATAGAAGGAGCGGACGAGATAGACGTTGAAGCGGTGGATGCGCTCGGCCTCCCAGCGCAGCGCGTTGTGCGGCGTTGCCAGGGCATAGGCCGCACCAAGCCCGATCCCGGCCAGATAGACGAGCACCGGAACCAGGGCGGCGGTATCCCCCGACAGGATGGCCTGCGGCATCGGATATCCGAAGCCGACGTTGAGGACATTGTTGATCAGCAGGGCCGCCAGAGCCCCCAGCGTGCCCCAGCCGACGATCCGGGTTATCGGTGCCGGGTTGCCGTATCGTTCGATCCCGCGCTCCGTGTCCGTCGCAGACATGGATTCCACCCCTCCTGCAATTGTGCCGAGCGCCGCGGCGCTCTTCGAGACGTCATGGAAAAGCGGGGCCCGAAAGCCCCGCCATCCGTTCTGTGCAGACCGCGATCAGGTGTCGAGGCCCAGGATCCGGTTGCGGTGCGAGAGGAACTCGCCCTGCATCAGCGCCATGGAGCGGCCGATCTCGCGCAGCGCCGCCTGGAAGGCGTCGTCCACCTCCGCGGCCAGCGCCGACTTGGCGCGGGTCTCCTCGAACACCTCCGCGGCGGCTTCGCCGAAGGCATCCCAGATCTCTTCCGAGAAGGAGGCCACCTGCACGCCCTGCTCCTCGACCAGCTTGCGCAGGTATTCGCCGTTCTTGGCCTGCATCTCGGTGAACATCAGCTCGTTTTCCATCAGCGCAGCGGCGCGGATCACGGCCTGCTCGCTGTCGCTCAGGCTGCCCCACCACGCGGCGTTCATGCCCAGCGCGATGTTGGCGTTGGGCTCGTGCATGCCGGCGGTGTAGTAGTATTTGGTCACTTCGTAGAACTTCATGAAATAGTCGTTGAAGGGACCGACCCACTCGGTGGCATCCACCGCGCCGGAGACGAGGTTTTCGTAGATCTGCCCGCCGGGAAGCGAGATGGTGGAAACGCCCAGCTTGCTCATCACCGTGCCGCCGAGGCCGGGGATGCGCATCTTGAGGCCCTTGAAGTCCTCGGGGGTGTTGATTTCCTTGGCGAACCAGCCGCCGGCCTGGGTGCCGGTGGCGCCGCATGGCAGGGCCTTGAGGCCGAACTGGCCCGATACCTTGTCCCACAGCTCCTGGCCGCCGGACCACAGGATCCAGGCGTTCCACTCGTCCACGGTCATGCCGAAGGGAACGGCGGTGAAATAGGCGAATGCCGGATCCTTGCCGACCCAGTAGTAATCGGCCGCGATATAGGCCTGGGAGTTGCCCGAGGCGACTTCGTCGAAGGAATCGAACGCCTTCACCCGCTCGCCGGCG
>JALSGY010000304.1 GCA_026982515.1 Paracoccaceae bacterium | reverse complement strand
CAGGCGCACCATCTCCATCATCACCCGGGCGCGGCGCTGCGGGTTCATCGCCCCCCAGGCGGGCTGGGCGGCCGCCGCGGCCTCGATCGCGGCGGTTGTTTCCTCGGCCGAGGCCATGGGCACCTTTGCCTGAACCTCGCCGGTGGCCGGGTTGAAGACGTCGCCGAAACGGCCCGAGGTGCCCGGCACTCGCTTGCCGTCAATGAAATGAGTCAGTTCCTGCATGAAGCCCTCCTTCGGTGGTTGCATGCATGTTAGTCTTGCATTTTTCGGGGGAAAAGAGACAGTTTTCCAAACGGGATTTGCAAAATTGCAAGGATGGCATGGATATCCACTGGAACGACCTGAGAATTTTCCTTGCCGTGGCCCGCGCTGAGAGCCTCTCGGGGGCGGGCCGGCTGCTCAGGATCGATCCGGCCACCGTGGGCCGGCGCATCCAGCGGCTGGAAGAGGAGCTGGGGGCGGCGCTGTTTGCCAGGTCGCCCCAGGGCTATGCGCTGACCGGCGACGGCCAGCGCCTCGTGGCCCATGCGGAGCGGGCCGAGCAGGAGATTGTCCAGGCCGCCGAAGAGCTGCGCGGCCAGGCCGGCACGCTGAGCGGGCAGGTGCGCATCGGGGCGCCCGACGGTTGCGCCAACTACCTGCTGCCCCAGGTCTGCGCCGCGATCGTCGAGGAAAATCCCGGGCTGGAGCTGCAGATCGTCGCGCTGCCGCGGGTGTTCAACCTCTCCAAGCGCGAGGCCGACATGGCGATCGCGGTCAGCCAGCCGGCGGCGGGGCGGCTGACGGTGCAGAAGATCACCGATTATCATCTGCACCTGGCCGCCAGCCGGCGATACCTGGAGCGCAACGGCCCGATCCGCGATCTTGCCGAACTGCGCAAGCACCGGATCATCGGCTACATCCCGGACATGATCTTCGACAAGGAGCTGGACTACCTCTCGGAAACCGGGGCCGAGAGGGTGGACCTGGCCTCGAACTCGGTTTCGGTTCAGCTCAACATGATCCGCCAGGGCGGCGGGGTGGGAATCGTGCACGATTTCGCCATGCCCTTCGCGCCCGGGCTGCGCCTCGTCCTGCCCCACAGGCTGAGGCTGCGGCGTGCCTTCTACCTGATCCGCCACGCCGACGACCGCCGGGTGGAGCGGCTCAACCGGGTGGCCGAGGCGCTGATGCAGGGGGTGCGCGGCGAGGTGCGGCGCCTGGAAGCCATGCTTGACAGGACGGCGCCGGGGAGGTGACGCTGGGAGATGACGCAACACGAAGGGAGGAGAGCCGATGCTTGTTCACCAGATACTGAAATCCAAATCGGATGACGGCGTGGTTACCCTGCCGCCCGGAACCACGGTGGCCCGGGCTGCGGAAGTGCTGGCCGTGAGGCGCATCGGCTCGGTCGTGGTTTCGACCGACGGCAAGACGCCGGCGGGCATCCTGTCCGAGCGCGACATCGTGCGCGAACTGGGGCGCCGCGGGCCGTCGTGCCTGTCCGCTCCGGTGGACGATCTGATGACGAGGAACATCGAGGTCTGTTCGCTCGATGACCGGGCCGACGACATCCTGTCACGGATGACACAGGGGCGGTTTCGCCACATGCCGGTGATGGAGAACGGAGAGATGGTCGGGCTGATCTCGATCGGCGACGTGGTCAAGGCGCGGCTGGCCGAGCTGGCAATGGAAAAGGATGCGCTGGAAGGGATGATCATGGGGCACTGAAGCCCTTGAACTTCCCTTCGTAATATTGTTGCGTGCCGGAAAGATGGGAGCACAGCATGCGCATCGGCCTCTATCCCGGCACGTTCGATCCGATAACCCTGGGGCATCTCGACATAATCCAGCGCGCCACGGTTCTGGTGGACCGGCTCGTGATCGGGGTGGCCATCAACCGCGACAAGGGGCCGCTGTTCTCGCTGGAAGAGCGGGTGGAGATGATCGGCGCCGAATGCGCGGCCATGGCACGCGACACCGGCACCGAGATCGTGGTGCACCCGTTCGAGAACCTGCTGATCGACTGTGCCCATGACGTGGGGGCGAAGATCATCATACGCGGCCTGCGCGCGGTTGCCGATTTCGAATACGAATACCAGATGGTCGGCATGAACCGGGTGCTCGATGCCGACATAGAGACGGTCTTCCTGATGGCCGACGCCCGCCACCAGGCGATTGCCTCGCGGCTGGTCAAGGAAATCGCCCGCCTCGGCGGCGATGTCTCCAGCTTCGTCACCCCCGCGGTGCGCAACGCGCTGGTCGAAAAATTCCGCGGCTGAGCCCCTGGTTCGGGCCCGGGTTCCGGGCCTAGAGAAATTTCCCCATTTCCACGGCGGTATCGGCCATTCTGTTGGAGAATCCCCACTCGTTGTCGTACCAGGTGAGGATGCGGCACAGGCGCCCTTCCA
>JALSGY010000303.1 GCA_026982515.1 Paracoccaceae bacterium | reverse complement strand
CACCCACCCGCAGCCATGTCAGATCGGCCAGCGGGCGGTGCGCATTCAGGCTGCCGCGCACGGGAGGCATCCGCTTCATTCCATGTCCACCTTGTCGCGCCCTTTCAGCCATCGCCACAGGTAAATCAGCGGCCAGCGCAGAATGGAACCCCCCACAAGCAGCATCACCATGCCCAGAAGCGGGCCGTTTTCATAGGTCACGTAGCCCAGCAGCGGCACCCCCAGCGCCGTCAGCACATAGGCAGCGGGCCAGTGGTTGCGCCGGCTGGGCAGCATGGCGATCGCGTTGGCGACGATCACCCACAGGAAGGCGAGGATCAGCGAGGTGCTCATGAGCCGCTCCACAAGGCCGTGCCAAGCGCCGCCAGCGAGGCCACGAGCCCCGCCCAGGGCACCCAGGCCGGCGCCCGGAACGGGGCCTCCGGCCGGCGGCGCTTGAGCAGGATCAACGAGAGATTCACCACCGCGAAGACCGCCAGCAGCACGCCCGAGGTCAGCCCGGCAAGCTGCGCCACCGGCAGGGCCAGGGCGGCGGCGATCAGCGCCAGGCCGATCAGCACGGTGGCGCGCGCCGGGGTGCGAAAGCGCGGGTGGCTGTGATAGAAGACCGCCAGCCGGGGCTCGCGCCGGCCAAGGCCGAACAGCACCCGCGCGGCCATCACGATCTGGGCCAGCACCCCGTTGAGCGCCGCGATCACCGCGATGCCCGAAAGAAACGCCGCGCTTTCGCCGCGCCCGGCCTGCCAGACCAGCGCCAGCGGCTTCTCCGAGACCGCCAGCTGAGGCACCGGCACCGCGCGCACCGCCGCGATGGAGACCAGCGCGTAAAGCCCGGTGGTGATCACCAGTGCCAGCATGATGGCGCGCGGCATGGTGCGCTCGGGGCGCTTCACCTCTTCGGCCATGTTCACCAGATCCTCGAATCCGATGAAGGCAAAGAAGGCCAGCGCGGCCGCCGCCCCCAGCCCGGCCAGCGGCGGCAGCGGCGGCAGGGTGCCCCACCCCTCCACCGGCTCGGCGGTGAACCCGGCCCAGACCACGAGGATCAGCCCGATCACCTCGACGGCGGCGAACAGCGCGGCCAGAGAAAGGCTTTCGAGCACCCCCACCAGCGCCACCAGAGTGAGGGCCGCGCCGATGCCGATCACCCCCAGCGCGAAGGGGATGTCGAAGATCACCAGCAGATAGCCGACCCCGCCGCGCAGCACCGCCGCAGCCGAGACCATCCCCGCCAGCACGATGCCCAGGCCCACCGCCACCGCCAGCCAGTGCAGGCCGAGGCCCGCATCCACGTAAGCGGCCTCGCCGGCGGCTTCGGGAATGCGCGAGGACAGCTCGGCGTAGCTGATGGCAGAAGGGGCAGCCACAAGGCCGGCGATCAGGAAGGCCAGGGGCGCGTAAAGCCCCGCCTGGGCAGCCACCGCGCCCACCAGAACATAGATCCCCGCGCCCACCATCACGCCCACCCCGTAGGCCGTCAGCAGGCCCAGCCCGAGGCGGCGGCGCAGGGCCTCAGCCATCGTCCCGGCCCGCCTTCAGCCGCGCAGCCAGCCCATGCGCCCAGGCCGAGATGGTGCCCGCCCCGAGGCAGACCACCATGTCGCCGGCCCCGGCCTCGCTGCGCACCAGCTCCACCAGATCGTCCTCGCTGGCAATGGCGCGCGCGTCGCGGTGGCCGTGGGCGACAAGCCCGGCGACCAGATCATCGCGCGAGGCACCCTCGATCGGCTCTTCCCCGGCGGCGAACACCTCGGAGATGCCGACGATATCGGCCTCGTTGAAACAGGCGCAGAACTCGTCGAACAGCGAATGCAGCCGGGTATAGCGATGCGGCTGATGCACCGCGATCACCCGCCCCTCGCAGGCCTGACGGGCCGCCTTGAGCACGGCGGCGATCTCCACCGGGTGGTGGCCGTAATCGTCGATGATGGTAACGCCCCCTACCTCGGCCACCCTGGTGAAGCGGCGGTTGACCCCCTTGAACCCGGCCAGGGCGGCGCGGATCTCGGCCGCCTTCAGCCCCAGGTGCCGCCCCACCGCCACCGCGGCCAGGGCGTTGGAGACGTTGTGATCCCCCGGCATCGGCAGGGTGCAGTCCTCGATCATCATTCCCTCGGCCTGCAACGCGATGTCGAAACGGGCCACCCCGCCCTCGTAGCGCAGGTTCACCGCGCGCACGTCGGCCTGGGCGTTGAAGCCGAAGGTCACCACCCGGCGGTCGGTGATCCGGCCCACCAGCGCCTGCACCTCCGGATGGTCGGTGCAGCACACCGCCAGCCCGTAGAAGGGGATGTTGGAGACGAAATCGTGGAAGCCCTCGCGCAGGGCGTCGAAGGTGCCCCAGTGCTCCATGTGCTCGGGGTCGATGTTGGTGACGATGGCGATGGTGGCGGGCAGGCGG
>JALSGY010000302.1 GCA_026982515.1 Paracoccaceae bacterium | reverse complement strand
CGGGGGACAGCCTGCTTGCCGAGACGTCCCCGGCGTGATCCACCTTGCACCGCAGGCGGGCGCGGGTCTAATCATGGCGCATGTTTCAAAGATACCCGGCCACGCTGGTCCTGCCCTCCCCCGACGAAACGACGCGCCTCGCCGCCGAAATCGCCCCCCTGTTGCGGCCCGGCGACACGCTGCTGCTGGAAGGCCCCATCGGCGCCGGCAAGACCCATTTCGCCCGCGCCCTGATCGGGGCGCTTCAGGCCGCCATCGGCAAGGCCGAGGACATCCCCTCTCCCACCTTCACGCTGGTGCAGGTCTACGAGGGGCCCGCGTGCGACATCTGGCACGCCGATCTGTATCGCCTGAACGACATCATGGAAGTGGCCGAGCTGGGGCTGGAGGACGCCTTCCTCGACTCCATCTGCCTTGTCGAATGGCCCGACCGGCTGGGCGCCCTGACCCCCGAGGGGGCGCTGCGCATCGAGTTCCTGCTCGACCCGGATCCTCACACCCGGATCCTCACCTTCAACGCCGATTCGCCACGCTGGACGGGGTTGCTCGAGGTGCTCTCCCGCCACGCCGGCCAGCCCGCTACCACGGCCCGGCCCGATGTTTGAGCCCGCCGCCCGGCCGCGCGTCTTCGCCTGCCCGCCGGGGGCGGATTTCCCGGCCCTGCTGCTGAGCGGCCTGCACCAGCGCCTTGCTGGCCAGCCCCCGGAAGCGCTGGCCCGGGTCGAGATTTTCGTCAACACCAGCCGCATGCGGCGCCGCATCCTCTCTTTGTTCGATGCGGGCCCAGCCCGCCTGGTGCCCCGTATCCGCCTGGTGACGGATCTCGCCCGCCTGCCCATGGGCGCCCCGCCTCCGGTATCCGCCCTCCAACGCAAGCTGGAGCTGAGCCGGCTGATCGCCCGGCTGCTCGACGCCCAGCCCGATCTGGCCCCGCGCGCCGCCCTGTTCGACCTGGCCGAGAGCCTCGGACAGCTGCTCGACGAGATGCACGACGAGGCCGTGACGCCGGAAACCATCGCCGCCCTCGACGTGGAGGATTTCTCGGGCCACTGGCAGCGTGGCCAGCAGTTTCTGAACATCGTCGCCCCTCTCTACGGCCCCGGCGGCAGCGCGCCCCCCGGCGCGGCTGCGCGCCAGCGCGCGGCGGTCGAACACCTGATCGCCCGCTGGCGCGACACCCCTCCGCAACACCCGGTTCTGGTGGCCGGGTCCACCGGCTCGCGCGGCACGACCGCCCTGTTGATGCAGGCGGTGGCACAGCTGCCACAGGGTGCCGTCATCCTGCCCGGCTTCGACTTCGACCTGCCCGCCGCCGTCTGGGAACGGCTGGACAACGCGCTTTCCGCCGAAGATCATCCGCAATTCCGCTTCGCCCGGCTTCTGGAAGCGCTAGACGTGCCGCCCGGGCAGGTCCGCCCCTGGGTGGCGGACGCCCGCCCGCCCGCACCGGCACGCAACCGGCTGGTCTCGCTTGCCCTGCGCCCCGCTCCGGTGACCGACCAGTGGCTGCGCGAAGCCCCGGCCCTGCGCAGCGTGGCAGAAGCCATGGAAAAGGTATCGCTGCTGGAAGCGCCATCGCCGCGACACGAGGCGCTCGCCATCGCCCTGATGTTGCGCGAAGCGGCGGAGCAGGGCCGAACGGCGGCGCTCGTGACGCCCGACAGGCTGCTGACCCGGCAGGTGACGGCGGCCCTCGACCGCTGGCGGATCGAACCCGACGCCAGCGCCGGCCAGCCGCTGGCGCTTTCGCCCCCCGGGCGCCTGTTGCGTCACGTGGCCCGGATCTTCGGCGCGCCCCTTACGGCGGAACGGCTGCTGATTGTGCTCAAGCACCCGCTCACCGCCTCGACGAAGGAAGCGCGGGGGCCCCATCTGCGCTGGACGCGCGAACTGGAAATGCAGCTGCGCCGCCACGGCCCGCCCTTTCCCACCGCCCGCGACATCCTGCGCTGGGCCGAGGGCGACGAGGCCCGCCAGACCTGGGCGGCCTGGGTTGCAGACACGCTGTTCGGTCACGAACAGCCCGCCGAGGCCCCCCTGGCCCGGCACGTCACCCGGCACCTGCGCATCGCCGAGGCCTTGGCCTCCGGGCCCGGCGGCGGCGGCCCCGGCGGGCTCTGGGAGCAGCCGGCCGGGGTGGAGGCCCGCCGCCTGATGGCCGAACTGGAGGCCGCCGCCAGCCATGGCGGCACCATCTCTCCGCGCGATTACGCCGCCTTTTTCGACGCCGCGCTGGAAGGCATCGAGGTGCGCGACCCGGTCCGCCCTCACCCCGGCATCATGATCTGGGGCACGCTGGAGGCCCGGGTTCAGGGGGCCGGGCTGGTGATTCTCGGCGGGCTCAACGAAGGCACCTGGCCCGGCCTGCCGGCCCCCGACCCCTGGCTGAACCGCGAGCTGCGCGTCCGCG
>JALSGY010000301.1 GCA_026982515.1 Paracoccaceae bacterium | reverse complement strand
GGCCAGGCGGCTGCGGCTGCTCTCGGCCCAGGCGGTATCGGCAAGCGCCGCGGTGCCGATCGCCAGCGCCGGACCGGACACGGGCCAGGGCCCGAGCATTTCCGCCAGCCGTTCCACAAGTGCCGGATCGCCGATGGCAAAACCCAGCCGCAGCCCCGCCAGCCCCCAGAACTTGCCGAAGCTCTTGAGAATCAGCGTGCCGGGGCGGGTGGCCAGTTCCATCAGGCTTGCCCGGGGGGCGACATCGCAGAAGCTTTCGTCGATCACCGCCAGCGGGGCGGTGATTTCCCGTGCCTGCCAGATCCGGCCGGTGGGGTTGTTGGGGTTGACCGCGACCTGAGCCCGGCCGCCGTTTTCGGCAACCCGCCAGCCGTGGGCGGCAAAGGCGGCGGCGTGCTCGTTGTAGGTGGGGCCGGGGATGGCCACCGTGGCGGGAGGGGCAAGGGCCGGGATGCGGGCGATCAGGGCCGAAGCCCCGGGAGCGGCCAGCACCGCGGCTCCCTCGGGCACCGCCCAGAAGCGCCGGGCCGCGGCCTCCAGGGCCTGCATCGCCGCCTCGTCGGGCAGTTGCTGCCAGCAGGCAGGGGGCAGGCCGGGCAGGGGGAAGGGCACCGGGTTGATCCCGGTGGAAAGGTCGAGCCAATCGGCCCGGGTGCCGCCGTGACGGGCGATCGCGGCATCCAGCCCGCCGCCATGGTCGCGCGGCTGGGGTGTCATTGCGCCCCTGGCAGGGGCGGCTGCCGGGTGATGAAATGGCCCTTCACGGCCTCCGGCCATTGCCGGAAGGGCACCTGCCCGCTGGCGCTTTCGGCGTGCAGCCGGGCATAGGCGACGATCGCCTTTGCTGCTTCGGGGCTGGGTTCGAACCTGCCCAGGGTGTAGCTGAGCTTGCCCGGCGCCTGAATCGCCACGTTGCAGCCCTGCGAACAGCTCATCAGGCAGGAAACCCGGCGCGTGCGCAGGGGGGCGTCCGCAGCTTCGGCCTCGACCAGCGCGGCGAGGCGTTCGCCGTCGGTGAGGGGGTTTTTCTGTTCCGTCAGTTCCGGGGTGTCCGGTTCCTTGCGGTTGCAGGTATCGCAGATGGTGATCCAGGTGGTCATGGGTGGCCTTTCGTCGCGTTTCGGCCCCATTGAGCGGATTTGCGCTCAGGGTGCAACCGAAACCGTTTCTTAACGAAGATGACGGTCCGGTTAACGAGCTGTTAACTTTTTGGCAGGAAATTGACCGAGGGGATGGGGCCTGGAAACACCCGTCAGGGACGCCGAGGAACATGCGAGTACTGATTGTCGAGGGAAACCCCGAGCTTGGGGCGATCTGGTGCAGGCATCTGCAGCGCAGCGGTTGCGACGTGGTCCAGGTGCAAAGCCAGGCCGAGGCAATCGAGGTGTTGCAGACCGGGCCGGTGGACATCATCATCCTCGATCTGGTTCTCGAAGAGGGCAGCGCCTTGGCGGTGGCCGATTTCGCCAGCTACCGCCACCCCGGTGCCAAGGTGATCTTCGTTACAGATTCCAGCTTCTTCTCCGACGGGTCGATCTTCCGCCATGTACCCAATGCCTGTGCCATGATGCCCGCCCGCACCCGGCCCGAGGATCTCGGGGCGCTGGTGGAGCATTACGCCATGCACTGATCCGTGCCTGCGGGCGATTTCCCGCCCGGTCGGGGTGGGATGTCGGAAATGCCGCGTTGCAGGGCGCGAAATGGGTTTGCGCTGGCCTGATACGCGCCCTATACCGGCCTCAGACGAAGCCCGTTCGGGCCGGAGAGGTGGCTGTGGCAGAACCGACCCAAACCGGGGGTTCGAAGCAGCGTCGTCGGGAAAGGCGGTTTTCCCTGCGCCCTCGCGTGCCCGCGTGAAAGGATGCAGGATGAAGATCGGGGTGATGATCTGCGGGCATGGCTCGCGTTCTCAGGCAGCGGTGGATGAGTTTGCGGTGCTGGCCGAAAAGCTGCCGGCGTTGCTGCCCGAGGACTGGGAATGCGAATACGGCTATCTGGAATTTGCCAATCCGGTGATCCGCGCCGGGCTCGACCGGCTGCGCGAGAAGGGCTGCGAGCGGATCCTCGCGGTGCCGGGGATGCTGTTTGCCGCGATGCACACCAAGAACGACATTCCCACCGTGCTGAACACGTACGCAGGGAAATACGGGCTTGAGATATCCTATGGCCGCGAGCTGGGGGTGGACCCCAAGATGCTGGCCGCCGCCGGCGACAGGGTGCGCGAGGCGGTCGAGCGTGCGAATGCGCAAAATGGCGAGGTGCCGCTGGAGGAAACCTGCCTGGTGGTGATCGGCCGCGGGGCCTCGGACCCCGATGCCAACGCCAATGTCGCCAAGATCGCCCGGATGCTGTGGGAGGGCATGGGGTTCGGCTGGTGCGAGGTAGGGTATTCCGGCGTGACCTTCCCGCTGGT
>JALSGY010000300.1 GCA_026982515.1 Paracoccaceae bacterium | reverse complement strand
ATGCGGTTCTCGCCGGTCAACGTGTCGATCACGCATTCGGTGACCGCCGCGCCATAGGCGAAGTAGAAGAACGGCCGCCCGCGCCCGGCCGCCCGGTCCCACTTGATCTTCGGCGTGCGGTAGAAGCCGGTGGCAGAGAGGCTGACGCGGTGCTCGTAGGCCAGCCGCACGGCCTCGGCAAAGCCGATCTCGCGCCGGTCCAGCCGCACCCGGCCTTCGGCAAACACCGCCTCGCGGGACTGGAAGTGCTCCTTGAGGAAATCAGCCATGCGGGTGCGGATCTCCTCGCAGGCCGCCTTCACCGCCATGGCGTTGAGGTCCGAGCCCGAAGAGGCGGCGGTGGCCGAGGTATTAGGCACCTTGGCGGTATCGGTGGCGGTGATCCTGACGCTCTCCATCCTCACTCCGAAGGTCTCCGCCGCCACCTGCGCCACCTTCTGGAACAGCCCCTGCCCCATCTCGGTGCCGCCATGATTGAGGGAAACCGAACCGTCCTGATAGACATGCACCAGCGCCCCGGCCTGGTTGAGATGGGTCAGCGTGAAGGAAATGCCGAACTTCACCGGGCTCAGCGCAATCCCGCGCTTGAGCACCGGGCTGGCGGCATTCCATTGGGCGATCTCGCGCCGCCGGGCCCGGTAATCGGCCTTTTCGGCCAGCTTTTCCACCAGCTCGTGAAGGATGAAATCCTCCACCTCCATCCCGTATGGCGTGGTGCTGCGCCCGGTGCCCTCGCGCCCCTTCTTCTTCTGTCCCGAAATACTCCCGCCGGAGGCATAGAAGTTGGCGCGCCGCACGTCCAGCGGATCACGGCCCAGGGCGTGGGCGATATGGTCCATCACGCGTTCGATGCCCACCATCCCCTGAGGTCCCCCGAAGCCCCGGAAGGCGGTGGCGGACTGGGTGTTGGTCTTCAGCCGGTGGCTGATGATGCGCACCGCCGGCAGGTAATAGGCGTTGTCGGCGTGCAGCATGGCCCGGTCGGCCACCGGCAGGGAGAGATCCTGCGCCCAGCCGCAGCGAAAAAGATGGGTGAATGCGATGCCGCGCAGACGGCCCTCGTCATCGAAGCCCGCTTCGTACTCGATCCGGGCGTCGTGGCGCTTGCCGGTGATCATCATGTCGTCGTCGCGGTCGTAGCGCATCTTGCAGGGGCGCCCCGTGGCGCGAGCGGCCAGGGCCGCAGCCACCGCCAGCGCATTGCCCTGGCTTTCCTTGCCGCCGAAACCGCCGCCCATGCGGCGCACCTCCACGCGCACCGCATGCATCGGCCGGCCGATCGCCTCGGCCACCTTGTGCTGGATCTCGGTGGGATGCTGCGAGGAACAATGCACCACCATGTCGCCGTTTTCCTGTGGCAGCGCCAGCGCGGCCTGGCCCTCCAGGTAGAAATGCTCCTGCGCGCCGATCTCTATGCGCCCCCGCAGCCGGTGCGGGGCCGAGGCGATGGCGTTTTCCACATCGCCCCGCTTCCAGATCACCGGCCCGTCCTCGAAGCGGCTGTCGGCGGCGAGAGCCTCGTCGATGGTCAGGATCGCGGGAAGCTCGTCATAGGAAATCCGCCCCAGCCGGGCCGCCCGCCGGGCCGCCAGGTGACTGTCGGCCACAACCAGAAAGACGGGCTGGCCCACGTAATGCACCCTGTCCTCGGCCAGCAGCGGCTCGTCATGGGCCGAGGGCGAGACGTCATTGGCAAAGGGCAGATCCCGGGCGGTGAGCACCATCTTCACCCCCGGCGCTGCACGCACCGCGTCAAGGTTCACCTCGCACAGCACCGCATGGGCCTTCTCCGACAGGCCGAAGGCCAGATGCAGGCAGCCGGCTGGTACGGGGATGTCGTCCACGTAGCGGGCCCGGCCGGTCACGTGCAGGGCGGCGGCGTCATGGGGCAGGGGGCGGCCCGTGCTCATGGTTGCACCTCCAGCGCGCGCACCGGTTCGCCCCGGTCCTCCAGCCAGTAGCGCAGCAGCATGTTCTGCGCTGCCCGCAGCCGGTAGCCGCTCGAGGCGCGCAGATCGCTCAGCGGGGTGAAATCGGCTGCGAACTCGCCCATGGCGGCCTCCACGCTCTCGCGGCTCCATGGCCGGCCAAGCAGCGCCGCCTCCACCGCGGCGGCCCGCCTGGGCACCCCGGCCATGCCGCCGAAGGCGATGCGCGCGGCAGTTGTCCGGCCCTCCTCGATGGTGATGGAAAAACAGCCGCAGACGGCCGAGATGTCCTGGTCGAAACGCTTGGAAAGCTTGTAGCATTTCAGCCTGTCGGGCTGGCGGGGGATCTCCACCGCCTCAACGAATTCACCCGGCCGGCGGTCCTGCCTGCCGTAGTCGAGGAAGAACTCCTCCAGGGCCATGGAACGGCGGGAGTTGCCATGACGCAGGTGCAGTGTTGCCCCCAGCGCGATCAGGGCCGGCGGGGTGTCGCCG
>JALSGY010000299.1 GCA_026982515.1 Paracoccaceae bacterium | reverse complement strand
AAGGCCTCGGCGAGGATCGGCAGGGCGTTGGAGGCGGTGAAGCAGCCGGCGCAGCCGCAGGGGGCGAGCTTGGCCGCATCGGGATGCGGGGCGCTGTCGGTGCCGAGAAAGAAGCGCGGATGGCCCGAGGTGGCGGCCTCGAGCAGTGCCAGGCGGTGGGTTTCGCGCTTGGCTACCGGCAGGCAGTAGTAATGCGGGCGGATGCCGCCGGCGAGGATGTGGTTGCGGTTGATCACCAGGTGATGCGCGGTGATGGTGGCGGCCAGGTTCTCGCCGCCGTCCCGCACGTAGTCCACGCCCTCGGCGGTGGTGACATGCTCCAGCACCACCCTGAGCCCCGGCGTGGCCCGGCGCAGGGGGTCGAGGACGCGCTCGAGGAACACCGCCTCGCGGTCGAAGATGTCCACCCCTTCGTCGGTGACCTCGCCGTGCACGCACAGCGGCAGGCCGATTTCGGCCATGCGCTCCAGCACCGGGCGGATGCGGGCAAAGTCGCGCACCCCCGAGGCCGAGTTGGTGGTGGCCCCCGCCGGATAGAGCTTGACCGCATGCACCAGCCCCGAGGCCGCGGCGGCGGCCACGTCGTCCGGGTCGGTGGTCTCGGTGAGGTAGAGGGTCATCAGCGGGGTGAAGCGCATGCTCTCGGGCAGGGCGCCGAGAATGCGTTCGCGGTAGGCGGCGGCCTGGACGGCGGTGGTGACGGGGGGCACCAGGTTGGGCATCACGATGGCGCGGGCGAAATGGCGGGCGCTTTCGGGCAGCACCGCGGCCAGCATGGCGCCGTCGCGCAGGTGAAGGTGCCAGTCGTCGGGGCGGCGGATGATCAGTGTTTCGGTCATTGCGGGGCCGGATTACACAATCCCCCGCCGGCGCGCCATAGCCATGGGAAAACCGGCGCGCCTTTTGTGCAATCGCCCTTGCGCCAGCGGGGTGCGTTCCGGTGAGGCCGCTTTCCGGGCTCAGGCCTCCTGCAGGGTGCGCAAGGGGGGCAGCTTGCGCCCCCGGGCCTGCAGCGCGCGTTCGGCATGGCGCAGCTGGCGGCGGAAGCGCGGGGCGTTGATGTGCTGAAGCACGTTGCGGCACAACAGCCCCGTGAGATAGGGGCGCTCGGCCTCCACCAGTGCGCCCAGCAGGCGGCGCAGGTAGGGCAGGTAGTCGCGCCGGGCGCGCAGGGCGCGGTGGAAATCGGCCGGTGTCAGCGTGCCGTCCATGGCCCTGTCGATCAGCGGCTGCAGCAGATCCATCTCGTAGAGGAAGGTCTCGATCTGGCCGTCGAAGTGGCGGCAGCGGATCTTCTCGACATTGGGGCGGGTGAACAGCGCCGCATGGGCGGCGTCGAAGTCGTCTTCCGGGTCGTAGAGGATGAAGGCCCGCCACGCCGCTTCCAGCATGTCGGGGGCGTAGCCGTAGCGGTCGGTGAAGGAGGTGCGGCGCATGTGCTGGAAGCGGTCGTCCCACTCGGTGACGCGCGGGTCGAGCGTGGCCTGCGGCGAGATCGCGATCACCGTGGCGCCGGGGGAGACCACCGAATAGGCGGCGGCCGCGTAGCCCGCCGAATCGGTGCCGTAGAACACCACATGGTCGAATCCGTCAAAGAAGCCCTCGTCGACGAGGCGGTCGAAATACATGTAGACGGCGCGGTGGCGAAACCAGGTTTCGCCATGCGAAAGCAGGCACAGCTGCGACCAGTCACGCTCGGCGGCCAGTTCCCAGCCCAGCGGCACGTCGCAATCGGGCCGGGCGCGGGCGGTGGAGACGGTCTCGAAGGTCACCAGCAGGCAGGAGGGACTGCGGTCGATGAAGGTGGCGCTGTGGTCGGGGCCGAGGGGCTCGAAACGGCCGTGATCCTCGGCGATGTCCTCCAGTTGGTCGAGCCACTCCTCCAGCGGGCAGTCCCCTGCCGGGTCCATCAGCTCGCTCAGCAGCTTTTCGGCCATGGTACCGCTCACCCCCGTTTGCCACTTGCACGTCGCCGCGAAGGCCGGATGACCCCGCATCGGATAGGCTAGGATAGCTTTCCCTTCGCCCTTCGTGCAATGGGCCGCCGCTACATGATTGCCATCAATTCAGGGTCACTGTTGAAGGGGCGGAACCAGTTTACCGCGCCGCTTCCGTTTGTTGCCGGGGCGGGCGCTGGCGGGGCGAAACCCCGCCGTCCGCCCGCGCGGCCGTCCCGGCTCAGAAGAAGGCCTGCAGGCCCGTCTGTGCCCGGCCCAGGATCAGCGCGTGCACGTCGTGAGTGCCCTCGTAGGTGTTGACGGTTTCCAGGTTCACCATGTGGCGCATTACCTGGAACTCCTCCGATATGCCGTTGCCGCCGTGCATGTCGCGGCTCAGGCGCGCGATCTCCAGCGCCTTGCCGCAGTTGTTGCGCTTGATGAGCGAGATCATCTCGGGGGCGGCGCGGGCCTCGTCCATCAGCCGG
>JALSGY010000298.1 GCA_026982515.1 Paracoccaceae bacterium | reverse complement strand
CGACGGTGTGCCGATGGGCAAGTCCCTGCACGAACCCGACCAGGTGGAAACCGTGGCCGAAATCCGGCTCCTGGCCCGCGCTGCGGGCTGCACCATCCTGCTGCCGACCGATATCGTCTATGCCCGTGAATTCCGCGAAAACGCCCGCCGCTTCATCACCGACGTCACCAAATGCCCGGCAGATGCAATGATCCTCGATGCCGGGCCGCGCTCGCTCAAGCGGTTCGAAGGGGAACTGGCAGCAGCACAGACCATCTTGTGGAACGGCCCGCTGGGCGCCTTCGAGATTCCGCCCTTCGACCACTCCACCAAGATGCTGGCCCAGACCGCCGCCGAACTCACCCGCGCCGGCCTTGCCGTTTCGGTGGCCGGCGGCGGCGATACCGTGGCGGCGCTGAATGCCGCCGGCGTGGCCGAGGATTTCACCTACGTGTCCACTGCCGGTGGCGCGTTCCTGGAATGGCTGGAGGGCAGGACGCTCCCCGGAATCGCGGCGCTGACGGCCGCCAAGCAAGCAGCCTGACGGAGGATTTCATGGCGCTCATCACTCTCAGACAACTTCTCGACCACGCTGCCGAGCATGGCTACGGCGTGCCCGCCTTCAACATCAACAACATGGAGCAGGGCCTGGCGATCATGCGCGCGGCCGATGCCTGCGACGCGCCGGTGATCCTGCAGGCCAGCCGCGGCGCGCGCTCCTACGCCGGCGACATCATGCTGCGCCACATGGTTGCCGCGCTGACCGAGATGTATCCCCACATCCCCGTCTGCCTGCACCAGGACCACGGCAACAACGAACAGACCTGCCTGTCCGCCATCCGCCACGGCTTCACCTCGGTGATGATGGACGGCTCGCTGGAGGCCGACATGAAGACGCCCGCCTCCTACGAATACAATGTCGAGATCACCGAGCGCGTTTCGCGCATGGCGCACTGGGTCGGCGCCTCGGTCGAGGGCGAGCTGGGCGTGCTGGGCAGCCTGGAAACCGGCGAGGCGGCGAAGGAGGACGGCTCGGGCGCCGAGGGAAAGCTGTCGAAGGAGGATCTGCTGACCGACCCCGATCAGGCCGCCGATTTCGTGGCGAAGACGAAGGTGGACGCGCTGGCGATTGCCTGCGGCACCTCGCACGGGGCCTACAAGTTCTCGCGCAAGCCCACCGGCGACATCCTGGCCATCAGCCAGATCGAGGCGATTCACGCCCGCATCCCCGATGTGCACCTGGTCATGCACGGCTCTTCCAGCGTGCCGCAGTATCTTCAGGATCTGATCAACGAACATGGCGGCGACATGCCCCAGACCTACGGCGTGCCGGTCGAGGAAATCGAACGCGGCATCCGCTCGGGGGTGCGCAAGGTCAATATCGACACCGACTGCCGCATGGCCATGACCGGCCAGTTCCGCAAGGTGGCGCAGGAAAACCCGTCGCAGTTCGATCCGCGCAAGTTCCTGATCCCGGCCATGGAAGAGATGGAAAAGCTCTGCCGCGACCGGTTCGAACGCTTCGGCACCGCCGGCAACGCCGCGAAGATCACCGTCATCGACATGGATGAAATGGCCCGCCGCTATGCCAGCGGCGCGCTTGACCCGAAGGTTGCCCCGGCGCCGTGAATGACGGCGGCAAAGCGCACACACCGGTGCCGGGCCAGCGCTTGATTAATGCCGTGGCGGGCAATATGCCCACCACGCACCCCCTGCCACGGAGAGACCCATGCCCTTCGACCGTTCCATCAAGATCGCCCCGTCGATCCTTTCCGCCGATTTCGCCAATTTCGGAAAGGAAATCGAGGCCATCGAAGCCCAGGGCTGCGACTGGGTGCACGTGGACGTGATGGACGGCCATTTCGTGCCCAACCTCACCTTCGGCCCGCCACTTTGCGCGGCCATCCGCAAGCACATCACCACCGTGATGGACGTGCATCTGATGATCTCTCCGGTGGATCCCTACATCGAGGCCTTCGCCGAGGCCGGCGCCGACATCATCACCGCCCACCTGGAGGCCGGGCCGCATGTGCACCGCACGCTGCAGGCGATTCGCGCAAGCGGTGCCCGGGCGGGGCTGGCGATCAACCCGGGCACCGGCATCGAGGATGTCCAGTACCTGCTCGACATGGTCGATCTGATCTGCGTGATGACCGTCAACCCCGGTTTCGGCGGGCAGAAGTTCATCCACTCGCAGGTGGACAAGGTGAAAAAGCTGCGCGCGATGATCGGCGACCGGCCGGTGCATGTCGAGATCGACGGCGGCATCACGCCTGAAACCGCGCCGCTGATGGCGGCGGCAGGGGCCGATGTGCTGGTGGCCGGTTCGGCGGTATTCAGGGGCGGCTCGGTGGAAAACCCCGCCCCCTACGGCGAGAACATCCGCGCCATCCGCGCCGCCGCCGAAGCTGCGCGCACGACGGCGTGAACACCGTCCGGCACGGTGGGC
>JALSGY010000297.1 GCA_026982515.1 Paracoccaceae bacterium | reverse complement strand
CGGGCGCCCTGGCAGCGGTGGGGAATGGCTCGCTGCCGAAGCCGTCTTCGGTGCCATGACCCTCGAAGGGGTTCGCGTCAGCCGTGCCGCCTCCTTTCGCGGGGGTGGGCTTGTGGCGGCCCTCGCCGTCCTTCCCGCCCAGTTGCCCGGCCAGCGATCCGCTGCGTCGGATGCGGAATTTCTTTGCTCTAGGCTTTGTAGTCATAAAGTGCCTTTGCCTCTTCCAGCGTGTCGAACATCAGGAGCTTTCCGTCACGGAGAACTGCGGCGGAGCGGCAGAACTTTTCCAGTGTCGACGGCTGATGCGAAACCACGATGACGGTCGCGTTCTCCAGCCTGTCCCTCAGTATCGAGCCCGCCTTTCTGTTGAATTCGGCATCCGTCGTGCCGGGCATGCCTTCGTCGATCAGGTATATATCAAATTCCAGCGCCAGAAGCAGCGCGAAACTGAAGCGTGAGCGCATGCCCGAGCTGTAGGTGCCCACGGGCATGTCGTAATATTCGTCAATCCCTGTCAGCCAGCGGGTGAAGGCCTCGATGTAATCGGGATCGAGCCCGTAGAGCCGGGCGATGAAGCGCGCGTTTTCCCGCGCCGAGTGCTTGTTGTTGAGCCCCCCCATGAAGCCCAGGGGAAAGGAGACCCGGCAGGTCTTGCAGATTTCCCCCTCGTCGGGCTTTTCCAGCCCGGCCATCATGTTGATGATCGTGGTCTTGCCGGTGCCGTTGGGGGCGAGAATGCCGAGGCTGTTGCCCAGTTCGACGCGAAACGAGGCCCGGTCGAGGATGACCTTGCGCTGTTTCCCTGTCCAGAAGGACTTGCTGACGTTGCGAAACTCCAGCATCCGTGCCCTGCCTCGATGCGATGCCTCCGGCCCTTGTCCGGCCCTTTCTGACGATGATCCTGACTGCTCTTTTCGCCATCATTATGTCGGAAAGGTCAAGGAAAACACAACGATCTTCGCAGGCCTCGCCGCACCGGCGCGGCGGATGGGGTGAAATCCCGCCCGCCGGGGCGCCTGTCGCGGGGCGGGAAGCGGTGCTCAGCCTGGCTGTTTTTCCACCCGGAACACCTTGCCTGCGACCAGGGCGATGATAGCCGCGAAGAAGCTGAACAGGGCGCCCATCTTGGCCGCGTCCTGCACGTTGATGCCCTCCAGCGTGGTGCCGCCGTCGAAGGCCACCGAGGCCACGAACAGCGAGACGGTAAAGCCGATCGCCGCCACGCATCCCACCACCACCAGATCGATGGTGCGCATGCCCGCGGGCAGGCCCAGCTTCAGCGGCACCGCGGCGATCCAGCCGAATATCAGGATCCCCAGCGGTTTGCCGATGATCAGACCGGACAGCACCAGCCAGGTCGGCGCGCCGATGGAAGAGAACTGGACCCCGGCATTGAACAGCCCGAAGAAGAACAGGATGATCTCCACCGGGTGCTTGAGCAGGTGTTCGATGCGGTTGAGAAGGTCGCCCAGGTACTGTTCGGCCTCCGAGAAGATGCCGAAGGCGCGATCGGCGTGGGGGATGGCCAGCACCACCGGCACCAGGCCCAGCGCCGGCTCCAGCCCCGAGCGCATGAAACCATACCAGCTGAGCGCCCCCGCAACCGCATAGGGCCAGACGAAGAGCTTGCGGCGCACCCAGGTGGAACGCGGCCTCAGAGGATCGTCTCCATCAAGCTTCAGCGGCAGCCAGTTGAAGAGGACATAGGCCGCCAGCGCCGCGCCGAAGGAGAACAGCAGCCATTCGGGGGCAACCTCGGCCGAGGGGTAGAAGACGGCCAGAATGATCAGCCCGGCAGCATCGTCGGCAATGGCCAGGAGCAGCAGGAAGCGCACCGCCGGGTGCCCGGCACCGAACACCACGCGGCCCACCAGGTAGGAAAAGGCGATGTCGGTTGCCGTCGGGATCGCCCAGCCGCGGGCCACCGCGTCATAGACATCCGAGCCCAGAAACATCGCCAGCCCGAGGTAAACCGTGATCGGCCCAAGCATGCCGCCGACGGTGGCAAACAGCGGCGTAGCCGCCTTGCGTCCGCGCAGCGAACCGTTCTTCAGGATCACGGCTTCCCAGACTTCCTTGGCGGCAATGGCGAAGAAGAAGGCCATCAGCACATCGTTGACGAGGTAGTGCAGGGTCAGGGTGCGCTTGATCGTGCCATCCTCGGCGACATAGGGGTTGCCGATGATGAAGTCGTCGATCAGCACGTATTCGACGAAGTCGTGGTAGGCCTCGGGGTTGGTATTGGCCCAGATCAGCGCCAGTACCGCGCCGATGAGCAGCAGCAGGGAATAGTTGGTGACGAAGTTCCAGACCCTGTACATTTCTCACGACCTCCCCAGAAGCGTTTGGGGTGGGATAGTCCAAGGAAAACGGGGGGGCAAGCAGATGCCGGAAAAATGAACGCTCAGGCGATCGTGCCCCAGGCGAAACCGGCAAGAACCGCCCCCGGCAGGGCGATTCCGAGATAGGCGGCAAACACCCTCGGTTTCACCAGGGCCCACACGGCCAGCGCCGCCGGGATGGAACTGACCCCGCCGGCAATGACGAAGGACATCGCGGCGCCTTCGGCCATCCCCTGTTCCAGCAGCGCATCCACCAGCGGCACCACGGCGTAGCCGTTCAGATAGGCCGGCGCGTCTACCAGTGCTTCCAGCAGCACCGGCCCGGCACCCGGCCCGCCCAGCAGTCTGGCAATCAGCTCGGAGCCAAGCGCGGAAAGGCCGCGGCCGTGCGTGTCAGATCGATGTCGTCAATCGCATCCCGTTTCAAGATTCCATATTTCTAGAAATATGAGAGTAATATAAGAGGGAATTGTCCTTTGCCGGGCATCGGGATAGGCAGTTCGCGTGCCTGACGTTCTTGAAGATCTCCGTATCGGGATTCGTGCCTGCCGGCTGTGCGCCGGGCGTTTTGCCGCAACCGCAACCGCGCACGAGCCCCGCCCGGTGGCCTGGTTCGGCCCGCGCCCGCGCATCCTGATCGCGGGGCAGGCGCCGGGCCAGAGGGTGCACCGCTCCGGCAGGCCCTTCACCGACCCGTCCGGCGACAGGCTGCGCCAATGGCTGGGAATAGATGAGGAAACCTTCTACGATCGCAGCCGCATCGCCATCATTCCGATGGCCTTCTGCTTTCCCGGTTATGACGCCAGAGGAGCGGACCTGCCGCCACCGCCCCTGTGCGCCCGTACCTGGCATGCCCGCCTGATCGCGGCCCTCGGGCCGGTGCCGCTGACCGTCCTGGTCGGCGGGCATGCCCATCGCTGGCATCTGGAAAATCCGGGCCCGGTTACCGAAACCGTCGCCCGCTGGCGCGACCATGCGCCACGATGCTTCCCCTTGCCGCATCCGTCCTGGCGCAATACAGCATGGCTGAAACGCAATCCATGGTTCGAGGCCGAGGTTCTTCCGGCACTGAGAGCCCGTGTGAAAGAGGTTCTTGAATGACCGAAGAAACCCCCCTCGATGCCGCCAAGACGGCGCTTGATGCCGCCGGTGACGACGATACCCTCCGCCTGCGCTTCTACGAGCGCCTCGCCGATGCCGAGCTTTTCCTGATGCTGGCCAGCGAGCCGGCGGGCGAACATATCGAACCCAGGGTATTCACCGTGCAGGGCGGGGATTACGTGCTGGTCTTCGACCGCGAGGAGCGCATGGTCGATTTCGCCGGCGAGATTACCCCCTATGCGGCGATGTCGGGCCGGGCCGTCGCCAGCATGCTGGCGGGCCAAGGGGTGGGTCTGGCGCTCAACCCCGAGGTGGCGCCATCCTCTACCCTGATCCCGGCTGCGGCCGTCGACTGGCTGGCCGGGGTGCTGGCCGAGCAGCCCGATCAGCAAGAGGAGGTGCCCGAAGAACTCTCGCCGCCCCTCGACATGCCCGAGATCCTGCTGCAGGCCCTCGATGCCAAGCTGGCCACCGCCGCGGGCCTTGCCCGAACCGCCTACCTGGCGGCGGTGCGCTACCGCAGCGGCCGTCAGGGCAATCTGCTCGTGTTCATCGGGGTGGCGCCTCAGGCCCATGAGGCGCTCTCGCAGGCGGTGCGCGAGGCGCTCGTGTTCTCCGGTGTGGAGGCGGGCGAGCTGGACGTGGTGTTCCTTCAGCCCGACGACCCGACCGTGGAGGTGCTCGAGCGGGTGGGGCTTCGGGTGGATCTGCCGCAGCCGGAACCCGCCGGCGCCTCGCCCGCCGCCCCCGGCTCCGATCCGGACGCCCCGCCGCGTCTGCGCTGAAGTCTTCTCTTTCGCTCGGAGACCCCTACGCCAGAGGCGATGTCGCGATCTCCCCGCGGAAAATCCTGTCTTCCGGGATGCCGATACCCCGGTTCGTCTGCTTCAATACCCCGCGTCGCGGTCGACGAGAAACAGCAACGGCTCTCCGGCCTCGGCGCGGCGAATGTTCTCGGCCACCACCTGGCTGGCGGTTTCGGCGCGGGTTTCCGAGGCGATATGCGGGGTGACCGTCACCCGTGGATGCGCCCAGAATGGGTGCTCGGGGGGCAGGGGCTCGGTGCGAAAGACGTCGAGCGTGGCATGGGCCAGCTGTCCGCTGTCGAGAGCGGCGATCAGTGCCTCGTCATCGATCAGCGCCCCGCGCCCGGGATTGAGGATGAACGCCCCGCGTGGCAGCAGGGCAAGGCGCCTCTCGTCGAGCAGGTTCTCCGTGGTCGGGGTCAGCGGCAGCAGCAGCACGAGGATTTCACTGTGCGAGAGGATCTGTGCCAATCCTGCCTCGCCGTGCAGGCAGGTAATGCCTTCCACCTGGCGGGGCCGTCTGCTCCAGCCGGAGACATTGAAGTTCAGCCCCGCCAGGGCCCTGGCACAGGCCGAGCCCAGCGCGCCCAGCCCCAGAAGCCCCACCCGCCGGTGCCGCGCCAGCGGCGGGACGACCGGATTCCAGCGGGGATCGCGGCGGGTGATATGCACGTCCAGCCCCAGGTGATGGCGCAGCACGTGGCCGCTCACCCATTCCACCATGCCTTCGGCCAGGCCGCTGTCGACCATCCGGGTGAGCGGGATCTTCAGGGTCGGGTTCGCAACGATGCTCTCGACCCCGGCCCACAGGCTGAGCACCGCCTTCGCACGGGTGAAGGGGGTGAAATCGGACAGCCCGCCGCTGGGGGCGTATACGATGTAATCCACTTCGCCGGGCGGGTGATCGTACCGCAGATCAGTATCGAGTCCGGCCTCCCGAAACGCCCTGTCCAGCGGTGCGCGGAACGCGCTCCATTGTTGCGGCGGAGCCGAGAACAGCACTTTCAGCGTCATCGCTTCCCCCTTGGCCTGTGGACATGCGCGCTCTGTGTCAGTCCGAAGGCTGCCAGCAGCACCAGCATCGCCGAGCCACCGTAGGAGACCAGCGGCAGCGGTACGCCGACCACCGGTGCCAGCCCCATCACCATCGCCATGTTGACGGCGAAATACAGAAAGAACGTGGCAGCCACCCCCAGCGTGGTCAGCGCGCCGAACCTGTCGCGGTTGTTCAGTGCCGAGATCACCAGGAAGAAGAGGATGAGCGCATAGAGCGCCAGCAGCGAGATCGATCCCACGAAGCCGAATTCCTCGGCCAGGGTCGTGAAGATGAAATCGGTCTGCTTCTCGGGCAGGAAGTTGAGCCGGCTCTGGGTTCCCTGCATGAAGCCGCGTCCCGTCCAGCCGCCCGAGCCCAGGGCGATCTTGGACTGGGTGATATTGTAGCCCGCCCCCAGCGGATCGTTCGAGGGGTCGAGGAAGGTGTCGATGCGTCGGTACTGGTAATCGTTGAGCAGTTGCCAGGAGGTGCCGCGCGAGGCAAGCACCGCGTAGACAAGCCCCGCCCCCAGGGCCAGTACCATGGCGAAATAGAGCCAGTGTACCCCGGCCAGGAACATCATGATGCCGCCGCCGGCCATCATCAGGATGGCGGTGCCCAGATCGGGCTGGCGCAGCACCAGGAAGGTGGGCAGCAGGATGATCACCAGCGGGATCAGCACCCACAAGGGGCGCGAGGTCTTGTCCACGTCGAGCCAGTCGTAATAGGCGGCCAGGATCATCACCAGGGTTATCTTGGCCAGTTCGGACGGCTGCAGGCGCATGAAGCCCAGGTCGATCCAGCGCTGGGCCCCCATGCCGGCCACGCCGACGAATTCCACCAGCAGCAGCAGAAACAGCGTGCCGGCATAGGCCAGCCCGGCCATGTTGCGCCAGAACCAGATCGGTACCATGGCGATGGCGAACATGATCACCATGCCGACGGCAAAGCGCATCATCTGGGGTTCTGCCCAGGGCTGGAGGCTGCCTCCGGCGATGGAGTAGAGCATCAGGAAACCGTAGCCGGCCACCGTGATCAGCAGCACCACCACCGGCCAGTTGAGGTGGAGGATCTTGCGCCATCCGCTGGGGACGGTCTGAACCCTGTATTCGAGATAGCTCATGTGCGCACCCGCCGGACAGGCCGTTCTTCGGGGCTGCGCAGTTTCAGCTGTCCGAGGGTGTCGCTGATCCTGTTGCGCTGGCTGGCCGGATAGGCGGCAAGAGGCGGCAGCCCGCTATAAAGCGCATAGAGCAAAATGTCGCGCGCCACCGGGGCTGCAGCCTTGGAGCCGCCGCCGCCATGCTCCACCACCACCGAAATCGCGTAGCGCGGTTTCTCGAACGGCGCATAGGCCACGAACAGCGCATGGTCGCGGCGCTCCCAGGGCAGGTCCTCGTCCTTGAGCACCCCCCGGGCACGTTCGGCCATGGTGATGTTGCGCACCTGGCTGGTGCCGGTCTTGCCGGCCAGCTCCATCCCCGCCTCGACGATGCGCGAGCTGTAGGCGGTGCCCTTGCGGCTGTTGGTGACGTTGAACATGCCGCGCAGGACAAGGCGCATGTTGTCGGGGTCGATTCCCATCGGTCCGCCATCGCGGATCGGGGTTTCCACCCCGTTGATCGTCTTGATCAGCCGCGGCCAGATCTCGCGCCCGCTGGCCAGCCGCGAGGTCATGACCGCCAGCTGCAGCGGGGAGGCCAGCACGTAGCCCTGCCCGATGCCGGCGTTCAGCGTATCGCCGATCAGCCATTCCGCGCCGCGGTTGTCGCGCTTCCACTGCTTGGTCGGGATCAGCCCCGCGGCGATCCCGGACATCGGCAGATCGTGGCGGATCCCCAGCCCGAAACGCCGCGCCATCGCGGTGATCTTCTCGATCCCCACCCGCTGGGCGATTTCGTAGAAATAGACGTCGCAGGATTCGGCGATTCCCTTGTTCATGTTGGTCACGCCGTGCCCGCTGCGCTTCCAGCAATGGAAGCGGCGCTTGCCGACGGTGATGAAGCCCTTGCAGGTGACCGTTTCCCTGGCGTCGATCAGCCCTTCTTCCAGGGCGGCCAGCGCCACCACCATCTTGTAGGTGGAACCCGGCGGATAGGTGCCCTGGACGGCCTTGTTGGACAGCGGCCGGAACTTGTTGTCCGTCAGCTCCCGGTAATCGGGAACCGAGATGCCGCGGACGAACTTGTTGGGATCGAACGAGGGTGAGGAGGCAGATGCAAGAATGTCGCCGGTCTGCGGGTCCATCACCACCGCCGAGGCGCTCTCGGTCAGGGCGAGGCGCGCCTGGGCGAAATTCTGCAGCCCGGCATCGACCGTAAGCTGGATGTCGTCGCCGGGGATGCCTTCGATGCGCTCCAGCTCGCGCATCACCCGACCAGCCGAGTTGACCTCGATGCGGCGCGTGCCGGCACGCCCGCGCAGCCGCGATTCCATCCGTTTCTCGATCCCCAGCTTGCCGATCTGGAACTTCGGGATCTGCAGCAGCGGGTCGGGATCGTCGATCTTGCTCAGATCGTAGTCGCTGACCGGCCCCACGTACCCCACGATATGGGCGAAGTCCCCGCCCAGCGGATAGCGCCGCGAAAGCCCCACCTCCGGGGTCACGCCGGGCAGGGCCGGGGCGTTGACCGCCACTTTCGCCAGATCCTCCCAGCGCAGACGGTCGGCGATGGTCACCGGCACGAAGGGGCTGCGCTTGTTCATCTCCTTGATGGCCCGTTTGAGGGCTTCCGGGTCCAGCTCCACCAGTTGCGACAGCCGGGCGATGGTGGCCTCGATGTCGCCGGCATCCTCGCGCACCATCACGATCCGGTAATTCTGCTCGTTTTCGGCCAGAACCACCCCGTTGCGGTCGAAGATCAGCCCCCGCGCCGGCGCGATCAGGCGAATGTTGATGCGGTTTTCCTCGGCCAGCATGCGGTATTCGTCGGCCTGCTCCACCTGCATGTAGCGCATCCTGAACGTCAGCACGCCCATGAAGGCGGCCTGCCCGCCCGCCAGCAGCAATGCCCGCCGCGAAATGACGCGCGCGCTTTTCGCATTATCCGCCGGAGAACGTCTCATATCCGGTGCCCCAGCTGGTCAACCTCGCCCGGTGCCACCTTGCGCAGCCCCAGCACCGTTGCCGAGAACAGAACCACCACCGGATAGGAAAGAACGGTGGCCAGGAGCAGCATCACATCCTGCCCGAAGCCGGGCTGGTTGACCAGGAACACGGTCAGGATCAGGCGGTTGGCGAGTATCATCGCCGCAAGTACCCCGGCCACCATCATCCACTCCACCAGAAAGGGAAGCTCCCTGGAGACATGAGCGCGCGAGCGCAGGAATTCCACAGCCACCACCGCCAGCGCCGACCACAGCCCCGGCGGGCGCATGAACAGCATGTCGGTCAGCAGCATCACGGCAGCGACCAGCGCCACCGGCACGTAGTCCGGCCGGCGCAAAACCCAGGCCAGGGCAAAGAGCAGCACGATGTCGGGGCCGGGAATGCGCCCGGCGGTCAGATCGAGCGGCAGTATCCTCACGAACACCACCACCGAGGCAATCGCCGCGAACAGCAGCCGGTAGGTCCAGCGGCGCATGGTGACCGGATCAACCATTGCTCGCCTCCCCGCCATCAAGCCCCGGATCGGTGATCGGGGCGATCAGGCTGCCCGGGTCGGTGATCGGCTCGCCGGGGCGCGAGCGCAGCACCCGCAGGAACTCCAGCCGTTCGTAATCGGCGGCCAGCAGTACCCGCAGCTTGCCGCCCGCCGCCCTTGCCGCCTGGCCCACCAGCAGCCCGGCCGGAAACACCCCGCCGTCGCCCGAGGTAATCACCCGGTCGCCGGGGCGGACCAGCTCGGGGTTTTCGAGGAACTCCAGCAGCGGACGCGGCGAGTTGTCGCCAGCCAGCAGGGCGCGCTGGCCCGAGGGCTGCACCACCACCGGGATGCGGCTGTTGGAATCGGTCAGCAGGATCACCCGCGCGGTGCGGCTGCCCACCCCCGAGATTCGCCCCACAAGCCCCAGGCCGTCGGTGGCGGCCCAGCCGTCGATGATGCCGTCGCGCGCCCCGATGTTGATGATCACCGATTGGCGGAAGGGCGATCCGCTGTCGGCCAGCACCACCCCGGTGATGAAGGTCAGCTTCGGATCCAGCCGCACGTTGTTGAGATCGAGCAGCTTGGCGTTTTCCTGCTCGAGCTGAAGCGCGGCCTCTTTCCAGGCTTTCATCTGCTGCAATTCGCGGCGCAGTTCCTGGTTCTGCTCGTAGATGCGGGTATAGGACTGGAAATCCTCGATCATGCCGGTCAGTTTCGTCACCGGCACCAGCGCCCAGTCGAAGGAAGGCACGACCCGGTCCACCAGCGCGGCGCGCAGCCGCTCCATCCTGGGGTTGTCGATGCGCCAGAGCACGAAAACGGCAAGCAGAACCAGCACCAGCGCTCCGACAAGGATCCGCCGGATCGGACGAACGAATTCTTCTGTTGTGCCTCGGTCTCTCGCCACGGCATCCCCGCGATCTGCGGTGTCCGGCCGCTTCAGCTTTCGTAATCTATCACATGCCGGAGCTGTTTTTCATACTCAAGCGCCTTGCCGGTGCCCAGCGCAACACAATTCAGTGACTCGTCGGCCACCGAGATGGCCAGCCCGGTCTGCTCGCGCAGGGCCAGGTCCAGCTCACCCAGCAGCGCGCCGCCCCCGGTGAGCATCACGCCCCGATCCACGATGTCGGCGGCCAGATCGGGCGGGGTGGCCTCCAGCGCGGTCATCACCGCTTCGCAGATCGCCTGCACCGGTTCGGCCAGCGCCTCGGCCACCTGGGCCTGGTTGATCTCGGTTTCCTTGGGCACGCCGTTGAGCAGGTCGCGGCCGCGGATCTGCATGCTGGCGCCGCGCCCGTCATCGGGCATGCGCGCGGTGCCGATCGAGGTCTTGATACGCTCGGCGGTCGATTCGCCGATCAGCAGGTTCTGCTGGCGGCGCAAATAGGAGATGATCGCCTCGTCCATGCGGTCTCCACCCACCCGGACCGAGCGGGCATAGACGATATCGCCCAGGCTGAGCACCGCCACTTCGGTGGTGCCGCCGCCCACGTCCACCACCATGTTGCCGGTGGGATCGGTGATCGGCATGCCGGCGCCAATGGCCGCGGCGATGGGCTCGGCGATCAGGCCTGCGCGCCGGGCGCCGGCCGAGAGCACCGACTGGCGGATGGCGCGCTTTTCCACCGGCGTGGCGCCATGGGGCACGCAGACGATGATCTTGGGCTTGGAGAAGGTGGTGCGCCTGTGCACCTTGCGGATGAAATGCTTGATCATTTCCTCCGCAGTGTCGAAATCGGCGATCACGCCTTCGCGCATCGGCCGGATCGCCTCGATCGAGCCGGGGGTGCGCCCCAGCATCAGCTTGGCGTCCTCGCCCACGGCCAGCACCTGCTTGCGCCCGTCCTTCACGTGGTAGGCCACCACGGAGGGCTCGTTGAGGATAATCCCCTTGCCCTTGACGTAAACAAGCGTATTCGCCGTTCCAAGGTCGATCGCCATGTCGGACGAAAACAAACCTGCCAGACTTGCCATGCCGCGGACTTCCCGTTCCAAAATTCCCGAAGGCCCGCGACTCTCCCAGCCGCGGGCCACGCGTTCTTATAGGCGCCGCGGGGCGCGGACGAAAGGCCCGCAGGCCCTTTATCAGCGCGAAATCGCCGGTGGCGATTGCCGGGGCGGCCTCAGGACACGTCCTTGTAGGAAACCCCCTTCACATCCGCCCCCGGCGCCGATTTCTGCCGCCGCACCAGGAGCTTGTTGAGGGCGTTCACATAGGCCTTGGCCGAGGCAACCACGGTATCGGTGTCCGAGGCCTGGCCGGTGACGATCTTGCCGTTTTCCTCCATGCGCACGCTCACCGTGGCCTGGGCATCGGTGCCCTCGGTCACCGCGTGCACCTGATAAAGCTGCAGGTGCGCATTGTGCGGGAACAGCGCCTTGACCGCGTTGAAGGTGGCATCCACCGGCCCGTCGCCCTGGGCCGTCACCTGGTGATCCTCGCCCTCGATGGTGAGGATCAGATCGGCCGACTGGGGGGCCTCGGTGCCGCAGATCACCCGCAGGAACTTCACCTGAATGTGATCGTGCTCGGCGTCCGAGGTGCTGTCGCGCATCAGCGCGATCAGGTCGTCCTCGAAGATCTCCTTCTTGCGGTCGGCCAGGGCCTTGAAGCGCACGAACACGTCATTGAGCTGGTTGTCGGCCAGCTCGTAGCCCAGATCCTTGAGCTTGGCCCGCAGCGCGGCGCGGCCCGAGTGTTTGCCCATCACCAGATTGGTCTCGGAAAGGCCCACGTCCTCGGGGCGCATGATCTCGAAGGTTTCGGCGTTTTTCAGCATCCCGTCCTGGTGGATGCCGCTTTCATGGGCAAAGGCGTTCTTGCCGACGATCGCCTTGTTGTACTGCACCGGAAAGCCCGAAACCGCCGCCACCCGGCGCGAGATGTTCATGATTTTCGTGGTGTCGATGCCGGTGCGGTAGGGCAGGATGTCGTTGCGCACCTTGAGGGCCATCACCACCTCTTCCAGCGCGGTGTTGCCGGCGCGCTCGCCAAGCCCGTTGATCGTGCATTCGATCTGGCGCGCGCCGGCCTCGACGGCGGCCAGGGCGTTGGCGGTGGCCATGCCCAGATCGTTGTGGCAGTGGGTGGCGAAGACGATTTCATCCGCCCCCGGCACCCGCTCCAGCAGCATGCGGATCAGGGCCGCGGATTCGCGCGGGGCGGTGTAGCCCACGGTATCGGGGATGTTGATCGTGGTGGCGCCGGCCTTGATGGCGATCTCCACCACCCGGCAGAGGTAATCCTCTTCGGTGCGGGTGGCGTCCATCGGCGACCACTGCACGTTGTCGCACAGGTTGCGCGCATGCGTCACCGTATCGTGGATGCGCTCGGCCATCTCGTCCTTGCTCAGCCCCGGGATTTCACGGTGCAGGGGTGAGGTGCCGATGAAGGTGTGGATGCGTGGCCGGCGCGCGTGCTTCACTGCCTCCCAGCAGCGGTCGATATCCTTGAAATTGGCCCGTGCCAGGCCGCAGATCACCGCGTTTTCCGTCTGTTTGGCGATGTCGCGCACCGCCTCGAAATCGCCCTCCGAGGCGATCGGGAACCCCGCCTCGATGATGTCCACCCCCATCTCGTCGAGCATCCGGGCGATTTCCAGCTTCTCGTCATGGGTCATGGTCGCGCCGGGGCTCTGCTCGCCGTCGCGCAGCGTGGTATCGAAGATCAGGACATGGTCCTGTTTGCTCTGGTCGGTCATCTGATTGTCTCTTGTATTGCGATCTTAGCCATTGTCCCGGCGCTGTTTACCTCTGAGCGGTCGCGCCGAAGGCACGCTCAGAGGCGGCTAAGAAGAAGCAGCGCAATCGCGGCCCGGGCCGAAGCGGCCGGGCGGAAGGAGGCGATATGCGTGTCAATCGTCATGGCGGCAAATATACGCGCTTTGCGGTGAAGATAAAGGCATCAATTTCGCCGTTGCCCGCCGGCACCCGGGTTCAGTTGGAATCGCCTCCCTCGGGCCGGGTCTCGCGCTCCAGGGTGTTGTTGTTCCATACGCCCGAGGTCTGCTGGCCGCTGGCATAGCGGATCGTGCCCTTGCCGTGGCGCTTGCCGGCCTTGAACTCGCCCTCGTAGACATCGCCGTTGGCATAGGTCGCGATGCCGTAGCCCTCGATCTCGCCGGCCTTCCAGTCCCCGGTGTAGGTGAAGCCGTCGGGCATGGTGATCGTTCCCTTGCCCTCGCGCAGCCCGTTGCGGAACTCGCCCACATAGACAGTTCCGTCGGGGTAGACGGCCCGGCCCTGGCCCTCGCGCTGGCCTTCCACCCATTCGCCCTCGTAAATGTAGCCGTCGGGATAGGTCATCTTGCCGTAGCCGTGGTTGAGCGCGTTCTTGAATTCGCCCTCGTAGACCAGGCCGTTGGCATAGCGGGCGATGCCCTTGCCCTCGATCACCCCGGCCTTCCACTCGCCCTCGTAGGAATTGCCGTCGGGATAGACGATCTTGCCGATTCCGTCGGCCAGATCGTCACGGAACTGGCCCTCGTAGACCGAGCCGTCGGGATAGACGACCTTGCCCTGGCCCTCGATTCGCCCATCCACCCATTCGCCCTCGTAGACATAGCCGTCGGTGCCGGTGAACTTGCCGAATCCGTTGCGCCTGTCGGCCTTGAACTGGCCCTCGTAGACATCGCCGTTGGCGTAGGTAACCCTGCCTTCGCCCTCGCGCTGGCCGTTGACGAAACTTCCCTCGTAGACATCGCCGTTGGGTTGCGTGAGCCTGCCCCGGCCGTTGATCTGGCCATTTTGCCATTCACCTTCGTAGATCAGACCGTCGGGCATGGTCAGGGTGCCCTGGCCGTTGCGCTTGCCGGCCTTCATCTCGCCCTCGTAGACGGCGCCGTCGGGGTAGGTGATGCGCCCGCGGCCCTCCTTCACCCCGTCCACCCAGGAGCCTTCGTAGACATAGCCGCTGGGGCTTTCCATCCGGCCCTGGCCATGGGGCCTGGCATCGCGGAAACCGCCCTCGTATTTCACCCCGTTGGCATAGATCGCCACGCCCGAGCCGTTGATCTTGCCCTCCACCCAGTCGCCTTCATAGCTGCCGCCGTCGGCAAAGGTGATCTTGCCGAAGCCGTGCGGCTTGCCCCTGGCGAAGCTGCCCTCGTAGACCGAGCCGTCGGGAAAGCGTGCCACGCCCTGGCCGCGGATCTCGCCCTCGAACCACTCGCCGGTATATTCGTAGCCATTGGGCAGGCGATAGGTGCCATAGCCGTGCTGCTTGCCGTCCTTGAAGGTGCCTTCGTAGACCCCGCCGTCATCATATTGCTTGGTGATGACCTCGTCGTTCTGGGCCGTCAGCGGCCCGGCCAGAAGAAGCCCCGCCGATATTCCAAGCATCAACGCCTTGGCGCGTCCACGGATTGACTTCACTTCAGCCCCCCATATTCGACAACAGGGCATCTGCCCGGATGCGCGACGAGCCTAATTGAGCCGTGGCGCAGGGGCAACGCTTTTTGCGGACCGGGTTTTCCCGGCACATCTTTCTGCTAAGAAGCGGCGAACGAAAGACGGAACCCATGGCCAGCAGTTTTCGCATCACCCTTGCCCAGCTCAACCCCGTCGTGGGCGACATCGCCGGCAATGCCGAGCGCGCGGCCCGGGCCTGGGCCGAAGGCCGGGCGGCGGGGGCCGGGCTGGTGGCCCTGCCCGAGATGTTCGTCACCGGCTATCAGCCCCAGGATCTGGTGATGAAGCCGGCCTTCGCCCGCCATGCCATGCGCATGGTAGACGAGCTGGCGAAGCGATGCGCCGACGGGCCGGCCCTGGCGATCGGCGCTCCGCTTCTTGACGGCGAGGGGCTGTTCAATGCCTATCACGTTCTCTCCGGCGGCACGGTGGTGGCCCGGATCCGCAAGCATTTCCTGCCCAACTATGGGGTCTTCGACGAAAAGCGCGTGTTCCGCAGCGGTGCGATTTCCGGGCCGGTCAGGATCGGGCCGCTCAACATCGGCTTTCCGATCTGCGAGGACGCGTGGTATCCGGACGTGTGCGAGACCCTGGCCGAAAGCGGCGCAGATCTGTTTTTGGTACCCAACGGCTCTCCCTACTATCGTGGCAAGTTCGACCGGCGGGTTTCGATCATGGTCTCGCGGGTGGTCGAGAACGACCTGCCGATGCTCTACCTCAACACCGTGGGCGGGCAGGACGACCAGGTGTTCGATGGCGGCTCCTTCGGGCTCAACCGGGGCGGAGCGCTGGCACTGCAGATGCCGCTGTTCGACGAGGCGCTCGCCCATGCGGACCTGTCGCGAACCGATGCGGGATGGAGCATCGACGAGGCCGCCCGGCGCAACGTCTTTCCCGACGAGTGGGAACAGGACTATCGGGTGATGGTCGAGGCGCTGCGCGACTACCTGCGCAAGAGCGGCTTCGAGAAAGTGCTTCTGGGCCTTTCGGGGGGGGTCGATTCGTCTCTGGTCGCAGCCATTGCCACCGATGCCCTGGGCCCCGAGCGCGTGCGCTGCGTGATGCTGCCCTCGGAATATACCTCCGAGGCCTCGCTGCAAGACGCCCGCGAGGTGGCCGCACGGCTGGGCTGCCGCCTGGACACGGTACCGATCTCGGGCCCGCGCGCGGCGATAGGCCAGACCCTGGCGCCCCTGTTCGCCGGGACAACGCCCGACATCACCGAGGAAAACATCCAGTCGCGCCTGCGCGGGCTGCTTCTGATGGCGCTGTCCAACAAGTTCGGCGAGATGCTGCTGACCACCGGCAACAAGTCCGAGGTGGCGGTGGGATATGCCACCATCTATGGCGACATGGCCGGGGGCTACAATCCGCTCAAGGATCTCTACAAGACCCGCGTGTTCCAGACCTGCCGCTGGCGCAATGCCAACCACCGGCCCTGGATGAATGGCCCCGCCGGCGAGGTGATCCCGCCCCGGGTGATCGACAAGCCCCCCTCTGCCGAGCTGCGCGAGAACCAGAAGGACGAGGACAGCCTGCCCCCCTACGAGGTACTGGATGCGATCCTGGAGGGCCTGATTGACCGTGACGCTTCGGTGGAGGAGGTGGTGGCGCAGGGTTTCGACCGGGCCACGGTGAAAAGGGTGGAACAGTTGATTTACGCTTCTGAATACAAGCGCTTCCAGTCCGCGCCGGGCCCGCGTCTGACACCGCGCGCCTTCTGGCTCGACCGGCGCTACCCGATCGTCAACCGCTGGCGCGATCCGGGCTGAGGCAGGGCGGCTGCCGCGCCGAACTTGCCGAGCCGCTGCTGTTGTTGCGCGGAAGCCTTGCCCGTTGCAGAAGTCCAGGCGACAGGAGGCCGGCCGGTCACTCCCACCAG
>JALSGY010000296.1 GCA_026982515.1 Paracoccaceae bacterium | reverse complement strand
TTGCCCATGTCCGGCCGGCTATCGCAACCCGTGAAGGAGATGAAACCGCCGCGGGAAGTGGCCGGCCCGGCGTGCAGATCAGAGCCCGCCAGTGCGCAGGAAGGCTCCCGTGGCCACGAAGAGCACTGCAAGTGCCGTCATACCGCGGGCGCGCCAGGCCATGCTCCGCACGGCCGCCGGCCCGTGATGCCGGTGTCCGCCCATGTGCGAGGCCATCGCGATGCCCATGGTCGCCACCAGCAGGGCGATCTTGAGGGCAATGCCGGCTGAGACCGGATCGGACAGTTGCAGCCAGTCGCGCCAGTCAGGGGAGATCTGAAAGGCAAGCCACAGGCCGGTGAGCACCTGCAACGCCAGTGCAGGCATGGCCAGCGGCATGAAGCCTCTGCCGAAGTCATGCATCACCGCGGGATCGCCCGCCCTGACGGCCCGTGGCACGATCACGAATGACAGCACAAGATGCCCGCCGGCCCAGATGGCGGCGCCAAGCAGGTGCAGGAAAAGGATTGTCCAGAACAAGCGATGACCCTCCGCGCAGTTGCCCGCAGTTATGGACAAATTTCGGGGGATGTGAAAGAGGAGACGCAAGGAGTTCTCTCATGACCGTCACCCGTTTCGCCCCGTCCCCGACCGGTTATCTGCATATCGGCAACCTGCGTACCGCGCTGTTCAACTTCCTGATCGCGCGCCGGGCCGGCGGACAGTTCATCCTGCGGCTCGATGACACCGACCCCGAGCGCTCGAAGCCCGAGTATGCCGAGGCCATCGAGGAAGATCTGCACTGGCTCGGCCTTGAGTGGGACAGGCTGGAACGGCAGTCCGCCCGGCTGGCGCGTTACGAGGCCGCAGCCGACGAATTGCGCGCCTCGGGCCGCCTCTACGAATGTTTCGAAACCCCCACGGAGCTGGACCTCAAGCGCAAGAAGCAGCTCAACATGGGCAGGCCGCCGGTCTATGATCGTGCCGCGCTCGCGTTGAGCGAGGCCGAAAAGGACCGCCTGCGCGCCGAGCGCGGCCCCGGCCACTGGCGCTTCCGGCTCGATCACGAGCGCATCGAGTGGGAGGACGGCATCCTGGGGCATCTGTCCATCGATGCGGCCAGCGTTTCCGACCCCGTCCTGATCCGCGGCGACGGGCAGTTCCTCTACACGCTGGCCTCGGTCTGCGACGACATCGACCATGAAATCACCGACGTGGTGCGCGGTTCCGATCACGTCACCAACACCGCTACCCAGATCCAGATCATCCGGGCACTGGGCGGCGAGGTGCCGCGCTTTGCCCATCATTCGCTGCTTACCGGCCCGCAGGGTGAGCCGCTCTCCAAGCGGCTGGGCACGCTGGCCCTGCGCCAGCTGCGCGAGCGCGGCGTGGAGCCGATGGCACTGCTGTCGCTGCTGGCCCGGCTGGGTTCTTCCGATCCGGTGGAGCTGCGCAATTCGGTGGAAGAGCTGGCCGAGGGGTTCGAGTTGTCGCATTTCGGCGCCGCTCCCACCAGGTTCGACCCGGACGATCTCGGGCCGCTGAGCGCACGCCTGCTGCAATCGCTTCCCTACGAGGAGGTCGCAAGGGACATCCGCGCCATCGGCGTGCCGGACGAGCTCGCCCGGCAGTTCTGGGATACGGTGCGCGGCAACATAGAGACGCGCGCCGACATGGCCCGGTGGTGGAAGCTGTTCTCGGAAGGGGCCGAGCCGCTGATCGCCGAGGAAGACCGTGAATTCGTCGAACAGGCGCTGGCCCTTCTGCCGCCGCACCCCTATACGGCCGGGACCTGGGGCGAATGGACGGCGGCCGTGAAACAGGCCACCGGGCGCAAGGGCAAGGCGCTGTTCATGCCGCTGCGCAAGCTGGTCACCGGGTGCGAGCGCGGCCCGGAGATGGCCGATGTCATGCCCCTGCTGCAAAAGCCGGTCGCCGCATAAGGCCGCCTGCCACTTCATCTTGCCGAAAGTACTCCGGGGGGCCGGGGGCGGGCCCCCGGTTCTTCCGTCCCCGTTTCAGAGCACCCGTGCGCCCACTTCGGCCAGCATGTCGTCCACCAGAGAGGTTTCCTCGGGGCTCAGCCGCTGGTGGCGGGGATAGACCGGGGCGTGGCGGTCGTCGCGGACGGGTGCGCTCCAGCCGGCGGTGGTGGCAAAGAAATGCTCCACGCCGGGCAGGCCGAACTCGCGCAGGTAGCCGCGCACCACCACGTCGATGTAGCTCAGCAGTATCGGGTGCTCTTCGGTGGGGCGTCCGTGCCGGCCCTCGGGAATGGTGTAAACATGCACATGCGCCGGGCCCTGTGCCTCATGGAGCACCGCGTGCGAGACATCTTTGCGCTCATAGGCCTGTTCGCGGCTCTCCAGCGCCGGCTCTGCGTGCGGAACGCCGAGGATCAGCCCGTCGATTTCGCCTCCCGGGTCCGGCACCGCTGTCAGATAGGCGATCGGGCGCAGCGAGGTGTGCCGCCACTCG
>JALSGY010000295.1 GCA_026982515.1 Paracoccaceae bacterium | reverse complement strand
AGCCCTGCTGGCCACGCAGATGGCGCTTGCCCGCGAGCAGAAGATCTCGGATCTCGCCGGCGTGGTCGCCGCCACCGCGCATGAGCTGGGCACGCCGCTGGCAACCATCAAGCTCACCAGCAGCGAGCTGGTGAAAGAGCTGTCCGACCGCCCCGAACTGCAGGAAGACGCCGCCCTGATCCGCGATCAGGCCGACCGCTGCCGCGACATCCTGCAATCCATGGGTCAGGCCGGGAAGGACGATCTTCACATGCGAACCGCGCCGCTGATCACCGTGGTGCGCGAGGCAGCAGAGCCGCATCTTGACCGCGGCAAGGATGTCATCTTCACCTCCGTCCCGGGCGACGATGCGCCCGAGCGCCAGCCGATCATCTGGCGCCGCCCCGAGATCGTCCACGGGTTGCGCAACCTGATCCAGAACGCCGTCGATTTCGCCGCCAGCACCGTCTGGGTCGATCTGCACTGGACGAAATCCCAGGTCACCGTCCGCATCATCGACGACGGGCGCGGCTACCCGCTGCAGGTGATCGGCCGCATCGGCGAGCCCTTCGTCCGCCTGCGCTCTCACGAGGACGATCAGAAGAAGCGGCCGGGGTATCAGGGCATGGGGCTGGGCCTGTTCATCGCCAAGACGCTGCTTGAACGCTCCGGCGCCGAGATCAACTTTTCCAACGGCCGCGATCCCTATTCCGACCCGCCCGAACCGGGCCTGCGCGGCGGCGCCATCGTCGAGATCATCTGGCCGGTGCGGGCCATCTCGCCGGGCGAGTTCGAGGCCGCCCGCCCCCTGGGCGACAACCCCCCGATTCCCACCTGATTCTGGTTAACCCGGCATTAAGCTTTGTGAATCACCTTCGTGCCGAAGGTCCGAAGGGGAATCGCTCCTGATGAACATCGCCGCCCTGGCCCCGATTGCCGGCCTGATCCTGGCCTCCTTCCTCTCCGCCGGCGCCGCCCTGGCCTTGGCTACCTGGCTGGAGGGCCGCTGCGCGCGCCCTGACGATGTGCCGGCAAACGATGAGGGCAAGGACGACGGCAGCGATGTCTCCTTCCTCTTCGAGGGCGAGCGCCTGGTCGATGCCACCCCCGCCGCCCGTGCCCTGCTGGCCCCCGTGGCGGAAGGGCAAAGCGATCTCTTTCGCCTGCTCGCCGCCCTCGGCCCCCGCTTCCCCGATCTGGAATCGCGCCTTGCCCGGCAAACGGAAACCGGCAGCGCAGAGGCCCTTTCGGCCGATGGCACCGCGGTGATGGAAATCGCCTGGCGCGAAGACAGGCTGCGCCTGCGCCAGGCCGATCTGGAAACCGGCAAGGTGGAGGTGGGCCGGCAGTATCTTGCCGCCCTCGAGGCCGAGGCCGAGACCCTGCGCTCGGTGGCCAATGCCGCCCCCTTCCTCATCTGGCGGCAGGACGAGGACGGCACCATAACCTGGGCCAACACGGCCTATCTCGACCTCGCCGCACAGCTTGATCCCGAAGCCCCCGAGGACACCTGGCCGCCGCCCCGCCTGTTCGACATGACACACCCGGCCGGGAACGGGGCGCAAGGGCAGGGCCGGCGCGCCACACTCATGCTGCCCGGCGAGACGCAGCCGCGCTGGTTCGAATGCCACGTCGTGCCGATGGGAAGCGGCACGCTCTTCATGGCGGTGGCCGCCGACCGGGTGGTCAAGGCCGAATCCTCGCTGCGCGATTTCGTCCAGACCCTGACGAAAACCTTCGCCCAGCTGCAGACCGGGCTTGCCATATTCGACAGGCACCGCCGGCTGGCCCTGTTCAACCCCGCGCTCACCGATCTCACCGGCCTGCGCCCCGATTTCCTCTCGGCCCGGCCGACGCTGCACACCTTCCTCGACCAGCTGCGCGAACGGCGGGTGATCCCCGAACCCAGAGATTACAAGAGCTGGCGCCAGAAGATCGCCAGGCTAGAAGCCGCCGCCGCCAACGGCACCTACGAGGAGACCTGGGCGCTGGCCTCCGGCCAGACCTACCGGATCAGCGGCAGTCCGCACCCTGACGGCGCGCTCGCGCTGCTGATCGACGACATCACCTCGGAAATCTCCCTCACCCGGCGCTTCCGGGCCGAACTGGAAACCGGGCAGGCGGTGATCGACAGCCTCGATGAGGCGATCGCGGTCTTCGCCCCCAGCGGTACGCTGACCCTGTGCAATGCCGCCTACCGCGAGCTGTGGGGCAAGGATCCTTCCACCGCCCTGGGCGAGATCGGCATCAACGAGGCCACCGCCCAGTGGAACGCCAGGTGCCTGCCCACCCCCGTCTGGGGCGATCTGCGCGACTATATCGGCCGTTTCGGCGAGCGCGCCGAATGGACGGCGGAAGTCCGGATGAAGAACGGCCAGCGCATCGCCTGCCGCTTCGCCCCCATCGCCGGCGGCGCCACCCTGGCGGGCTTCCTGCCCGATCCGCCGCTTGCGCTTCCCGCGCCGGGGGACAGCCAGCTTGCCGAGACATC
>JALSGY010000294.1 GCA_026982515.1 Paracoccaceae bacterium | reverse complement strand
CTTGCCGTCAACGACCTGCTGGCGCCGTTTCTTTCGGCCGGGTTCTACTACAAGACCTGCATGTGGCCCCGTTCGTTCTGGGAAAGGGTCCATGAACCGCTGATCCGGCGTGCGGCCGGTCTCGGGGCGCTTTCGGCAGAGCACGACACCGCCCGCAACGAGCGGGCCCATGCGTTTTGTGACGTGTTGGTCATCGGCGCCGGCCCGGCGGGGCTGATGGCGGCTCTGACGGCGGGGCGCGCCGGCGCGGACGTGATCCTGGCCGACGAGAACCCGCGCCTCGGCGGGCGGCTGCTGGCCGAGGTGGAGGAGGTGGGCGGGCTGGCCGGCCCCGAGTGGGCGGCCCGGGCAGAAGCGGAGCTGGCCGCCATGCCCAACGTGCGGCTGATGCCCCGCACCACCGTGACCGGGGTCTATGACGGGGGGACATACGCGGCGCTGGAACGTGTCGGCCTGCACCGGGGCGGCAGCGGCGACGGCCCGCAGGAAACCTTCTGGCGGATCGTGGCGCGCGGCGTGGTGCTTTGCGCCGGTGCGCTGGAGCGGCCGGTCGCCTTTGCTGGCAACGACCGGCCCGGGGTCATGCTCGCCGGAGCGGTGCGGGCCTATCTTCACCGCTGGGGCGTAGCAGCGGGCCGGCGGGTGGCGGTATTTTGCAACAATGACGACGCGCACCGCACCGCGCGGGACCTGGCAGAGGCCGGGATCGAGGTGGCAGCGGTGATCGACAGCCGCGACGAGGTGCGCCCGAGCGGCGACTTCCCGGTGTTTTCCGGGGCACTGGTGGCGGGCACCAGAGGGCGGTCGGGGCTGCGGCGGCTGACCATACGGCAGGGCGGGCGGGAGCAGGTGATCGAGGCCGATTGCCTGGCGGTTTCGGGAGGGTGGAACCCGACCCTGCACCTGAGCTGCCATCTGGGTGCGCGGCCGGTCTGGAACGAAAGCCTGGCGGCCTTCGTGCCCGCGGCCGGGGCGGTGCCGGGAATGGAGGTGGCCGGGGCGGCGGCCGGGGTGTTCTCGACCAGGGGTGCGCTGAAGTCGGGATACTACCGGGCGAAGCTTGTGCTGGAAGGCCTGCGGTTGAAGGCACCCCCCTCACGGCTGCCGAAGGCCGAGGACAGGCCCCATGCGCTTTCGCCGCTGTGGGCGGTGGCGGGACGGGGGCGGGCCTGGCTGGATTTCCTCAACGACGTGACGGTGAAGGATGTGCAGCAGGCCGCGCGCGAGGGTTTCCGCTCTGCCGAGCACATGAAGCGCTACACCACTCTGGGCATGGCCCCCGATCAGGGCAGGATCTGCGGCGTGCCGGCACTGGCGGTGCTGGCCGAGGCTACGGGGCGGGCAATCCCGCAGGCCGGGATCACCACCTTCCGCCCGCCCTTCTCGCCGGTTTCGATCGCCGCCATGGGGGCGGGCGGGCGCGGCCGTGGCTTTGCGCCCGAGCGCCTCACCACCACGCACCGCTTCTGCGAAGAGCGCGGTGCGCCGATGACGGAGGCGGGCCTGTGGTACCGCCCCTCGTATTTCCCCAGGCCAGGCGAGACGAGCTGGCGTGAGGCCTGCGACCGCGAGGTGCGCATGGTGCGCCAGGCGGTCGGGATCTGCGATGTCTCGACCCTGGGCAAGATCGACATCCAGGGAAGCGATGCGGCGCGGTTTCTCGATTTCGTCTACGTGAACACCTTTTCCACCCTTCCGGTGGGGCGGGTACGATACGGGCTGATGTTGCGCGAGGATGGCCATGTGATGGATGACGGCACCGCTGCGCGGCTGGGCGAGCGGCATTTCCTGATGACCACCACCACCGCCGCGGCGGGGCAGGTGCTGGAACATCTGGAGTTCGTGCGCCAGGGCCTGAGCCCGGAATGGGACGTGCGGCTGATGCCGGTGACCGAGCACTGGGCCCAGTTCGCGATTGCAGGACCGCGGGCACGCGAAGTGCTGAACGCGCTTGCGGAGCGCCCCGCTCGACCAGGGCGATTTCCCCTTCATGGCCTGCGGCGAGGTGACGGTGGGCGGGGTGGCAGCGCGGCTGTTCCGGATCTCGTTTTCCGGCGAACTGGGCTACGAGATCGCCATTCCGGCCCGCTACGGCGAAGACCTCTTCAGCTTGCTGGTGCCAGGGCCGAGGCGCTGGGCGGGGGGCCATACGGGATGGAGGCGCTGAACGTCCTGCGCCTCGAAAAGGGTTATCTTGCCCACGCCGAGATCGATGGCCGCGTCACGGCGTTCGATCTCGGTATGGCGGGGATGATCGCGCCGGGGAAGGACTGCATCGGCAAGGTGATGGCGGCGCGGCCGGGGCTTTCAGGGCCGGAGCGCGAACAGCTCGTCGGGCTGCGTCCGGTGGGGGCCGGGGATGGCGATGCTTGCCGGCCCGCCGCCCGCGCCGCTGGCGGAGGCCGCACTGACCGACCAGTCCGACGGCTGGGCGGTGATTCGCCTGACCGGGGCGGGATGCGAGGCGGTTCTC
>JALSGY010000293.1 GCA_026982515.1 Paracoccaceae bacterium | reverse complement strand
GGTGGCCGAGCTTGACGAGTTGAAACCCGCCCCCGGCGAGGAGGCCGAGCTGGACAGCCGCCGCCGCCTGATGCAGGCAGCCGGGCGCAACCGGGAGGAAATCGCCCGTGCCCACGCCGCGCTTTCACACGAGGGGGCTGAAGGGCTGCTGGCCGAGGCCCTGCGCCGGCTGGAAGGGGTGGCCGGAGAGGCCGGGGGGCAGCTCGATGCGCCGCTGGAGGCGCTGGCCCGGGCGCTCGACGAGCTTGGCCATGCCCAGCAGGGAATCGAGGCCTGGATGGACGAGGCCGCCTTCAGCCCGGCCGAACTGGAGGCCACCGAAGAGCGCCTCTTCGCCATCCGCGCCCTGGCCCGCAAGCATGGCGTGCTGCCGGACGATCTGGGCGAACTGGCCGAGGATCTGCGCCGCAGGCTGGCGGCGCTGGAGGGCGGGGCGGAGGACATCTCGCGCCTCGAGGCCGGGGTGGAGGAGGCCCGAGCCGCCTATGATGCCGCCGCCGACGCCCTGGGGCAGGCCCGGCGCGAGGCGGCCGTCCGTCTCGATGCGGCCATGGCGAAGGAGCTTGCACCGCTGAAGATGGAGCGGGCCCGTTTCGCCACCGAGATCACTCCGGCCGAGCCCGGCCCCGCGGGGATGGAGAGCGTGGCCTTCACCGTGGCCACCAACCCCGGGGCGCCTCCCGGCCCGCTGCAGAGGATTGCCTCGGGGGGGGAGCTGTCACGCTTCCTGCTGGCGATCAAGGTCTGCCTGAGCAATCAGGCCGCCGGGATGACCATGATCTTCGATGAAATCGACCGCGGCGTGGGCGGGGCCACCGCCGATGCGGTCGGGCGCCGCCTTGCCGCCCTGGCGCAAGAGGCGCAGGTGCTGGTGGTGACCCACTCGCCGCAGGTGGCCGCCCGCGGCCAGCACCACTGGAAGGTGGAAAAGGAGGTGAGCGGGGGGATGACCACCTCGAGGGTGATTCCCCTCGACGAGGCCGCCCGCATCGACGAGCTGGCGCGCATGCTGGCCGGCGATACCGTCACCGCCGAAGCCCGCGCCGCCGCCCGCGCCCTGCTGGCGGGGTAGGGCGGAAGAACTGGCGGCAGCAACCGGCATTGCCTGCAGCTTCCTGAAACTTCATGCCTCCGGCGGGAGTATTTCGGCAAGGTGAAGGGGCAGCTCAGCCCGGGGGGACGAGCTTGCCGGGATTGAGGATGCCGTGGGGGTCGAGGGTGCGCTTGATCTCGGCCATCACGTTCCAGCCGGGGCCGTGCTCGGCCTCCATGTAGCCCAGCTTGCCCATGCCGATGCCATGTTCGCCGGTGACGGTGCCTCCCAGCCGCAGGGCGCGTTCGGCCATGCGGGCCGACAGCCGCAGCGCCTCGTCCATTTCGGCCTTGTCGGTGCGATCCACCAGCAGCAAGGCATGGAAGTTGCCATCGCCCACATGGCCCAGGATCGGCCCCTGCAGCGGCGAGGCGTCGATATCCGCGCGGGTCTCTTCTACCGCCTCGGCGAGGCGGGAGATCGGCACGCAGATGTCGGTGACCACGGCACTTGCGCCGGGGCGCAGCGCCAGCCCTGCGTAGAAGGCGTTGTGGCGCATGGTCCACAGGGCGGTGCGATCTTCGGTGCGATCCGACCAGCGAAAGCCCGAGCCGTCGAAATCCGCCACGATTTCGCCGAAGCGCCTTGCATCTTCGGCCACCGCGCCGGGTGAGCCATGGAATTCCACCATCAGATGCGGCAGTTGCGGAAAATCGGTGCCGGCGTAACTGTTGAAGGCCTTCGCCGTGTCTTCATCGACGAATTCGATCCGGGCCATCGGGATGCCCGTCTGGATGGTGGCGATCACCGCATTGACTGCATCGCCGATGGAAGGAAAGGCGCAGACCGCAGCCGAGATCGCCTCGGGCTGGCCGTGCAGGCGCAGGGTCAGCTCGGTGATCAGCCCCAGCGTGCCCTCCGAACCCACCAGCAGGGCGGTGAGGTCATAGCCCGCCGAGGACTTTCGCGCGCGCGTGCCGGTGCGGATGACGCGCCCGTCGGCCAGCACCGCCTGCGTGGCGATCACGTTGTCGCGCATGGTGCCGTAGCGCACCGCGGTGGTGCCGCTGGCGCGGGTGGCGGCCATGCCCCCCAGCGTGGCATTGGCGCCCGGGTCGACCGGAAAGAACAGCCCCGTGGCGCGCAGTTCGCGGTTCAGCTCTTCGCGTGTCAGGCCCGGCTGGACGACCACGTCCATGTCTTCGGCGTTGACCTTCAGCACCCGGTTCATGCGCGCGAAATCGACAGCCACCCCGCCGCGCACGGCCAGCGCGTGCCCCTCAAGCGAGGTGCCCGCCCCCCAGCCCACCACCGGGCAGCGCTCTTCGGCGCAGATCTTCACCAGTTCGGCCACCTCTTCGGTGGTCTCCGGCCATGCCACCGCATCGGGCGGGGTCAGCGGGAAATGGGTTTCGGAACGGCCGTGAGCCTCCAGATCGGGCTTGGAACGGC
>JALSGY010000292.1 GCA_026982515.1 Paracoccaceae bacterium | reverse complement strand
CCCTTGCCCGCCGGCGGGCAAGGGTGGGGGCAGCGGCCGTGCCGGTTTCACCCACCCGCCGGCGATCCCGGCAAGCCCCTGCGAAAGCCTTCTCTCGCGGCGAGAGTGGACATTCTCCGCCCGTTCGGATAGGCCGGGTGGAAACGATGGTTTAATGTTAAACCATTCTTCCGGGAGGATCCGCAAATGGCCGAGAAGCGACAGGACAACCTGCGGCAGGCAGCGCTCGACTATCACGAATTTCCCAAGCCGGGCAAGCTGGAGATCCGCGCCACCAAGCCGCTGGCCAACGGCCGCGATCTGGCCCGCGCCTACAGCCCCGGCGTGGCCGAAGCCTGCAACGAAATCAAGGACAACCCGGCCACGGCCAGCCGCTTCACCGCCAAGGGCAACCTGGTGGCCGTGGTCACCAACGGCAGCGCCGTTCTGGGCCTGGGCAACATCGGGGCGCTGGCTTCGAAGCCGGTGATGGAGGGCAAGGCGGTCCTGTTCAAGAAATTCGCCAACATCGACTGTTTCGACATCGAGCTGAACGAATCCGACCCCGAGAAACTGGCCGGCATCATCTGCGCCATGGAACCTGGCTTTGGCGCGATCAACCTCGAAGACATCAAGGCGCCGGACTGTTTCATCGTTGAACAACTGTGCCGCGAACGCATGAACATCCCGGTCTTCCACGACGACCAGCACGGCACGGCCATCGTCGTGGGCGCGGCCGCCACCAATGCGCTGAGCGTGGCGGGCAAGAAATTTTCCGAGATCAAGGTGGTCTCCACCGGCGGCGGGGCGGCGGGGATCGCCTGCCTGAACATGCTGCTCAAGCTCGGGGTGAAACGCGAGAACGTCTGGCTGTGCGATCTGCACGGGCTGGTGCACGAGGGCCGCACCGAAGACATGACCCCGCAAAAGGCCGCCTTCGCCCAGCCTGGCGGGCCGCGCACCCTCGACGAGGTGATCGAGGGGGCGGATCTGTTCCTCGGCCTCTCCGGCCCCGGGGTCCTCAGCCCCGAAATGGTGGCCAGAATGGCGAAGCGACCGATCATCTTCGCGCTGGCCAATCCCACGCCCGAGATCATGCCCGACGAAGCCCGCAGGGTGGCCCCGGATGCGATCATCGCCACGGGGCGTTCGGATTTTCCGAACCAGGTCAACAACGTGCTGTGCTTCCCCTTCATCTTCCGCGGCGCGCTGGACGTGGGCGCCACCGAGATCAACGATGCCATGGCGCTGGCCTGCGTCGAGGGGATCGCGGCACTGGCGCGCGCCACCACCTCGGCCGAGGCCGCCGCCGCCTATCAGGGAGAGCCGATGACCTTCGGCCCCGACTACCTGATCCCCAAGCCCTTCGATCCGCGCCTGATCGGGGTGGTCGCCACCGCCGTGGCCAGGGCGGCGATGGAGTCGGGGGTCGCCACCCGCCCGATCGAGGACCTCGCCGCCTACAAGGCGCATCTCGACGGCTCGGTCTTCAAGTCCGCCCTGATCATGCGCCCGGTCTTCGAGGCCGCCGCCACCGCCACCCGCCGTATCGTCTTTGCCGAAGGCGAGGACGAGCGGGTGCTGCGCGCCGCCAATGCGATTCTCGAGGAAACCACCGACAAGCCGATCCTGATCGGCCGTCCCGAGGTAATTGCGGCGCGCTGCGAACGGGCCGGGCTGTCGATACGCCCCGAGCGCGACTTCGAGATCGTCAACCCCGAGAACGATCCGCGCTACCGCGACTACTGGACAACCTACCATCGGCTGATGGAGCGGCGCGGCGTCACCCCCGACCTCGCCAAGGCGATCATGCGCACCAACACCACCGCCATCGGCGCCGTGATGGTGCACCGCGAAGAGGCCGACAGCCTGATCTGCGGCACCTTCGGCCAGTATCTGTGGCACCTCAACTACGTGCAGCAGGTGCTCGGAACCGGCGGGCTGCATCCGGTGGGCGCGCTCAGCCTGATCATCCTCGAAGACGGGCCGATCTTCATCGCCGACACCCAGGTGAACCCCGAGCCGACCCCCGAACAGGTGGCCGAAACCGTCGTTGCCTCGGCCCGGCACGTGCGCCGCTTCGGGATCACCCCCAACATCGCGCTATGCTCCCATTCGCAGTTCGGCAATCTCGACATCCCCTCGGGCCGCACCATGCGCGCGGCACTGGATATCCTCGACAGCGCGGCACGGGATTTCGCCTATGAGGGCGAGATGCACATCGACGTGGCGCTTGACGAGGCGCTGCGCCGTCGGATCTTCCCCAACTCGCGGATGAAGGGGCCGGCCAACGTGCTGATCTTCGCCAATACCGATGCCGCCAGCGGGGTGCGTAACATCCTGAAGATGAAGGCCGGCGGGCTGGAGGTGGGGCCGATCCTGATGGGCATGGGCAACCGGGCGCATATCGTCACCCCCTCGATCACCCCGCGCGGGCTGCTGAACATGGCCGCACTCGCCGGCACGCCGGTGGCGCATTACGGCTGATCCGCCTCTTGTCGCCGCGTCTT
>JALSGY010000291.1 GCA_026982515.1 Paracoccaceae bacterium | reverse complement strand
CGTCTGCCCCCCTCCCGGCCTTGCGGCCGCTTCACCCCCCGAGAGTATTTGCCGCAAGATGAAGCAGGAGCTGCACGGCAAGAGCGCCCTTGCCAAGCGCCCTGTCAGGCGTAAGTTGGCCGCAAAACACCGGAGCCCCCTCATGCCAGCACTTCGCCCCGAGATCGACCCGGACGGGTTGCTCGAATATTCCGTGGTCTTCACCGACCGTTCCCTCAACCACATGAGCGCCGCCTTCCAGCAGGTGATGCGCGACATCCACGATGGCCTGTGCGAGGTCTACAATGCCGACACCGCGGTGGTGGTGCCCGGCGGCGGCACCTATGCGATGGAGGCGGTGGCCCGCCAGCTGGCCACCGGCCGCAAGGTTCTGGTGATTCGCAACGGCTGGTTCTCCTACCGCTGGAGCCAGATTTTCGAGGCGGGCGGCATCGTTGCCGGCGAAACCGTGATGAAGGCCCGGCGGATCGGCAACGAGGTGGACGCGCCCTTCGCCCCCGCCCCGGTGCAGGAGGTGGTGGCGAAGATCCGTTCCGAACGCCCCGATATCGTCTTTGCCCCGCATGTGGAGACCGCCTCGGGGATGATCCTGCCCGACGATTACCTGAAGGCGGTGGCGCGGGCGGTGCACGAGGCGGGCGGGCTGTTCGTGCTCGATTGCATCGCCTCGGGCTGCGTCTGGGTGGACATGAAGGAGATCGGGGTGGATGTGCTGATCTCGGCGCCGCAGAAGGGGTGGTCGTCTCAGCCCTGTGCCGGGCTGGTGATGCTGGGCGAGACTGCCTTGGCGCGGGTGCGCGAGGCGCAATCCACCAGTTTCGCCATCGATCTGGGCAAGTGGCTGTCGATCATGGAGGCCTATACCGGCGGCGGACATGCCTATCACGCCACGCTGCCTACCGACGCGCTGCGCGCCTTCCGCGATGCCATGCAGGAGACGAAGGCGAGCGGGCTGGAGAAGTTGCGCGATGCGCAGTGGGAACTGGGCAACCGGGTGCGTGCCATGCTGGCCGAACGCGGGGTCCGTCCGGTGGCGGCCGAGGGGTTCGGCGCGCCGGGGGTGGTGGTGGCCCATACCGACGATCCCCAGGTTCAGAACGGGCGCAGGTTTGCCGATCTCGGCATCCAGATCGCCGCCGGCGTGCCCCTGCAATGCGACGAGGGCCCCGATTACCGCAGCTTCCGTCTGGGGCTGTTCGGGCTGGACAAGCTCAATGACGTGGAGGCCAGCGCGGCGCGGCTGGAAGCGGCCTTCGACGAGGTGTTCGGCAAGGACTGAGCTGCGGGGGCCCTCAGAGCGGTCCCATGCCGGCGCGCATCACCAGCCGGCGCAGAGGGGGCACGTCATGCACCGCCTTCAGCCCGGCCAGGCGCAGATCCTGCAGCCCCGGATTGCCCGATCGGGTGACCCGGTTGAACAGGTCGATGACGCAGGCGCGACGGCAGATGTCGGCCCGGCGGGCCCGGGCGAAGGCGGCGAGCATGGCCGGGCTGCCCAGGGCGGCGGGGTTGGCCAGGGCGGCATCGCGCAGGGCGCGGATGTCGTTGAGCGAGGTGTTGAGCCCCTGCGCCCCGATCGGCGGCAGCACGTGGGCGGCCTCGGCGATCAGCACGGTGCGCTCGGCGGTGAGGCGCCGGGCAGTTCGGGTGATGATCGGGAAGATGCCGCGCCGGCTGGCCAGCGACAACTGCCCCAACAGGCCCGCCGAGCGGCGCGTCATTTCCGCGTTGAAGGCGCGGGGCTCCATTTCCAGCAGGCGCAGGCTGCGCGGGCCGCGGTTCATCCACACGATGGCCGAGGCCGCCCGGCCCTGCACCTGCTGCAGCGGGACCATGGTGAAGGGGCCGCCGCGGTGGTAGATTTCGGTCGAGACATTGCCGTGGGGCAGATCATGGGTTGCGGTGAAGGCCAGTGACTTCTGCCCGTAGCGGATGGTGTGCACGCCGATTCCGGCCGCCTCGCGCACCGCCGAATCGCGCCCGTCGGCCCCGACCACCAGCCGGGCATCGACCCGGGTGCCGTCGCTCAGCGTTACGATCGCGCCGCTGCCGCGTGCCAGCATCGCGCCGAAGCCCACCCCGTAGCGCAGCTCGATACGCGGATGGTCGCGCAGGAAGGCAAGAAACTCGCGTCGGGTCAGCCAGTTGAGGAAATTCCAGCCGAAGGTCTCGTGTCCCATGTCCTCGGGGCGGAACACCCTTTCGTCGCGCGGCCGGGGCGGATCGTCCGCGGTGTCCACCACCCGCAGCGCCTCGAGCGGTACCGCGAAGGGGGCCAGCCTTGGCCACAGGCCGATTTCCTCGAACAGGGCGCGTGCCGGCTGCAGGTAGGCGGTGGAGCGCAGGTCGCTGCCCGCGGCCTCGCCGTCGGTGACGGGTGGTGCCGGATCCACCAGCAGCACGGAAAACCCCGCATGCCCCAGTGCGGCGGCAGCCACCAGGCCGGCCAGCCCGCCGCCGGAGATCAAGATATCGGCGAATTCGCGCTT
>JALSGY010000290.1 GCA_026982515.1 Paracoccaceae bacterium | reverse complement strand
ATCTCGGTGACGAAACGGATGCCGGCATTGACGAAGAAGCTGATCCGCCCGACCATGGCCGGGAAATCCTCGGCCGGCACCTTGGCGCGCAGATCGTCCAGCACGGCGATGGCAGTGGCCAGCGCATAGGCCAGTTCCTGCTCGGGCGTGGCGCCGGCCTCCTGCAGGTGGTAGGAGCACACATTCATCGGGTTCCATCTGGGCAGGTGCTGCCGGGTGAAGGCGGCGACATCGGTGATCATCCGCAAGGACGGCCCGGGCGGGCAGATGTAGGTACCGCGCGAGAGATACTCCTTGATGAGGTCGTTCTGCACCGTGCCCTGAAGCTTCGAGACGTCCGCGCCCTGCTCCTCGGCCAGCGCGATGTAAAGTGCCAGCAGCCACGGCGCGGTGGCGTTGATGGTCATCGAGGTGTTCATCCGCTCCAGCGGGATGTCCCGAAACAGCGCCCGCATGTCGCCCAGGTGGCACACCGGCACGCCCACCTTGCCCACTTCGCCGCGGGCCAGCGGGTGGTCGCTGTCATAGCCTGTCTGGGTGGGCAGGTCGAAGGCCACCGAAAGCCCCGTCTGCCCCTTCTCCAGGTTGCTGCGGTAAAGCGCGTTGGAGGCCTGGGCGGTGGAGTGGCCGGCATATGTGCGAAACAGCCAGGGGCGGTCTTTCGGCGCGTCGGTCATGGATCCTCGCGGAATCAGTAAGGTAATATTGTTTCACTTCCAGGCGTTTTCGCGGAATTTCATGACCTTGTCAATTCGCCGCGTTGCGGCATGAGCCTCTGGCAGGGGGGCAGGGGCTGGGCTGAAGCCAGGTTTCGGGCCAGGAAGGGGCTGGTGGCGGTGCTGACCGTTGCCATCGCCATCACTGGCAGGGTGGTCAAACGGCTGGCGCAGGTGATCGTGCCGCCGTCGTGCAGGCCGCCGGGATCGGGGCGGTGAGCCCGGGGGGCATCCATGCTGATAATGTTGAAGGCGGTGCATGGTTTCGGCCAGGGGCGGCTTTACCGGCGGGGCCTTTTCTGCAAGCATCGCGCGATGTTTCGGACCGTGGAAATGCCCCTCTGGCTTCTGGCGCTGATACTTGCCTTCGCGGCGGTAACCTTCGCCTCGCATTTCCTGTTTCCTTCGGTGCGCTGGTTCTTCCGCCGGCGCATGGAAAAGGTGGTGGCGCGGCTGAACGAGCGGCTGGCGCACAAGATCGAGCCGTTCAAGCTGCTTCATCGCCACGACATGATCCAGCGGCTGATCTACGACCCGAAAGTGATCGAGGCGGTGGCCGAGCACGCCCGCAAGAGCGGGCTGCGCGAGGACGTGGCCTTTCAGGAGGCGCGGCGCTATGCGCGCGAGATCGTGCCCTCCTTCAGTGCAACCGCCTATTTCGGTATCGCCATTCGCCTGGCCCGGTGGCTCAGCCGCGGGCTCTACCGGGTGCGGCTGGGCCATGTCGACAGAGAGGCGATTCGCAGCATCGCCCCCGATGCGACGGTGGTCTTCGTGATCAATCACCGCTCGAACATGGATTACGTGCTGGTCACCTACCTGGCGGCGGACCGCTCGGCCCTGGCCTATGCGGTGGGCGAATGGGCCAGGGTGTGGCCGCTGTCGCGGCTGATCAAGGCGATGGGGGCCTATTTCATCCGCCGGAGGTCGCGCAACATGCTCTACCGCCGGGTGCTGGCCCGCTACGTCCAGATGGCCACCGCGGGCGGGGTGGCGCAGGCGGTGTTTCCAGAGGGCGGGCTGAGCCTTGACGGCCGGGTGGGCGAGCCGAAGCTGGGCATCCTCAGTTACATGATCTCGGCATACGAACCCGGCCGCAGCCGCGACATCGTGTTCGTGCCGGTGGCGCTCAACTACGACCGGGTGCTGGAAGACCGGGTGCTGGTGGCGGCGGGCAAATCCGGCAAGCGCAAGTTCCGCCTGCGCTGGCGCATGGCGATCCGTTATGTGATGCAGCATTTCTGGCAGAGGCTGACGGGGCGGTTCCTGCGGTTCGGATATGCGGCAGTGAGTTTCGGCGCGCCGGTGTCGCTGGCGGAGTTCGTCGCCCGGGAGGGCACCGCGCGGGCCCAAGACGTGGCTGAAGAGCTGATGCAAAGGATCCGTTCGATCATTCCGGTTCTGCCGGTGCCGCTGGTGGCGGCCTGCCTGCTGGAGGCCGAGGGCCCCATGAGCCGCGAGGCGCTGCACGCCGAGGCGGAGCGGGCGGCGCAGCGGATGCAGGCCGCGGGCGCCCATGTGGAACTCATGAATGGCGAACTGGCGCGCGAGGTCGATCTGGCCGTCAACCACCTGCTGGTGCGGCGGGTGCTTTCCCGCACGCCCCGGGGCCTTGTGGTGAACGAAGCTGAGCGGCCGCTTGTGGAATATTATGCCAATTCCATTTCTCACCTTCTGGTAGGCGAAAAAGGGGCCTGAGCCCGGGATTTTCTGCATTCGCTCGGTCATAAAATTACAAAACCCGATAGTAATGGGTTGCATAATTACCAGACCACCTCTATTC
>JALSGY010000289.1 GCA_026982515.1 Paracoccaceae bacterium | reverse complement strand
AATGGGACCCTTGCAGGGCTGCCGGAGTGGCGTCCGGCAGGTAGGCTTCGAGCCGACCTGTGCACAGGGTGGGCCGTGCACCCTAAACCCTGCGGCACACGCCGGCGGCGATGCACGGCGCGCGCCAGGCACATGCCACGTCACCGCCCCCAGGCGAGCCATCCCTGGCGCAACCGCTTGAGGGCGGTTTTCGTTCCCCGAAACACCGTCAACCCCAGCCAATACCCGTCCCAGGCATCGGCGACCAAACCGAGAACGCGGGTCTTGCCGATCCGGATCATTTTGACGTAACGGCGGCGCAGGCTGTAACGCCCGCTTTGCTCGTTGACCGCAAAGGTCACCCAGATTTCAAATGGGTCCTCGACGATCTCCTGGATCAGGGGGAAAAACCGTTCCCGGCCGTCGAGCCGCTTTGCCGATTCGACGATGTGGTCGGCAATGGCTTCGCCGACCAGCACCCGCCCTCCGGCCGGATCGGTGAAAATCCGCTCCCGCCCGCCGATGGTGGCCCGCAGCAACGCGTAAACGTCAGCGGCGCTTTTTGCCTCCGGCCCCGGCGCCGCGCTTGCCTCGTCCACCGGCACCTCGCCGCGGCCAAAGTGGTCCGGACCGAACCCCTTGAGCTCACGCCACGGCGCCTCGGCCTCCTGCAGACGGGTCAGATGGGGTTGGCGGCCCCACGCCGCCTCCCCCACGTTGTAGCCCCAGCCCGGATCGATGCCCTTCGGCACGCGCACGGTGCTGGGGCTGGTGCCGCGCCGGCCAACGGTGACCGTCTCCCATTGGACCGGCGGGGCCGGATCGGGGCCGTCTTTGCCCAGGCGCTCGAGGTCGCGCTCGGCCAGGCTTTCGACGTAGCAGCGGCAACCCCATCCATTGGGCGGAAAATGGGTCCGCCACCAGGGGTCGTCGTGGCGCAGGATCAGGCCATCCCAGGCTTTGTGCTGCAGCCGTGGATGGCGCACGTTGTCGTTGTGGCGGTAGCGCCAATAGGGGCGGCGGCTTGCGATTTGCTTCATCTGCCGGTAGCGCCCGGCCTGGTAGCTGGCGCGCAGATTCGTATCGTAGATCACCCGGGTGCGCCAGTTGCGCCCGCCTTTGTATTGCCAGCCGTATCTGGCGACGATGTCGTCGAAGCGCTTGCGGAACTGCTCCAGGGTCTCGCCCTCGGCGATGGCGGCTTCCACCGCCCGGCGCAGATCGGCCAACAGTTCGTCGCGCATGGCCCCGGCCACCACGAAGGCGCGCGCGTGCATCCCCTCCCACAGGTCGGTCCAGGTGCGGGTGGGCAGGTTGATCTTGGCGCGGAAAAAGTCGATCTGCTCGGCGAAATCGAGCGAACCGTATTCAGCCACGATCCGCCTCGTAGCGTCCGGCCAGGTTGGAGGCGGTCATCGCCTCGGCCATCACCTGGGCCACCTCCTGCAAGTCCATCTCCGGGAACGCCGAAAGCAGTTGCCCGGCGAACACGTCCAGAGACTGGCCCTCCGCAACGGCATGATCCAGCCATTGGCGCACCCGGTCGATCCAGGCGTCGATGCCGGGCTGGGCTTTGGATGCCAACCGCTCGACCTGGAGCGAGACGGTATCGACCGGCGCACTCTGCCGGTTGGCGGCGCGCTGGAGGGCCGGGGCGGCTGGCTGGCCCAGCAGGTCGGCGCCGTCCTCCGGGTCCGGGAAGCCGAGCCGGTCGCGCACCACCGACGCCTGGATGCCCAGGTTCCCCAACGGCACCAGTTTGGCCAGGGCGTCGGCCAGGGCGGCGATGTCCTCCGGCTCGCGCACCGGCAGGGTCAGACGCGGATAGACGGACTGGGGGCCGAAGTTGAGATCGACGAACGGAATCACCAGGTCGCGCTGCAGGGTGGCTGCCAACTGGCGGGCGTCCGCCTCCAGGATGTCGTCGCGCACCTCGTCGTGGACCTTGGCCTGGGCGTAGGATGAACCGGAATCGGCGGTCATGGTCTGGCCCAGCACCGCCTTGGAGATCTGGCGGTCGAGCCATTCGGCCAGGCGCAGGAACAACTCGTTGCCGCCGGCTCCCTGCCCGGCCTCCTGGAATTCGATGCGCATCGAGTCCGGCAGGACGGCGGCGGCGTCGTGCCCCAGGTTGGCCACCGCCCGCACCAGGGTCTCGATGTCGGCCTCGCTGGCCCCGGGCCCGTAGCGCCCCAGACGCAGGGGCATGCCGAACACCTCGGCGAAGGCCATCCAGTCGGCCACGGTGTAGGACTTGCACATCCAGGCGGCCGAGGCCAGCCGGGCCAGGCCGCCGCGGATCGGCAGGCCCGACTTGAGCCTGGGGACGTGGACGGCGAACTTGTAGGGCGGCAGCGGCAGGCCGTCCGGGGACCGTTCATCGAGCAGGCGCAGGGTGCGGCCGTCGACCGGGTCGAACCGGAACCACCGGGGATCGCGCCAGCGGTATTCGGCCGGAATCCAGCGCCTGCCGGTGGACCATATAATCTCGCACACGGCGAACCCCTTGCCCAGGGCGTCGAGCAGGTCGG
>JALSGY010000288.1 GCA_026982515.1 Paracoccaceae bacterium | reverse complement strand
CCGGCCTATGAAACCCGCGTCTTTCGCGAGGATCAGGTCAAGGTTCAGGGCCGCCTGGTGGGGCTGATCCGCACCTACTAGAGCATGTTGCGTTCACCTCGCCGGGGTGCGCCTGCGGCCCGGCATGCACCTGCCCGACCCCATGGCGGGCGCTTTCGCACCCACCCGGGGCGCGCCTGCCCGTCGGCTGCACATATGAGCGGATCCGATCGGACACGGCATGCTCTGGCAACCGCATCTCTCACTTCCCCGGAAATACCGTTGTCGGAAGCGAAGATGAGGGGCGGGCGGGTGCGCCAACCTCATGCCCCCGGCGGTGATTTGTGCGAAAAGGAAGCCGGTTTTCATCCGGCCCGAACAGGCCGCGCGGCAGGTGGTGAACAATCATCCTGCGGGCCCGGCGCGAAAGGAAAACCGCTCAGCGCGGCCGGCGCAGGGCCGGAACGGCCCACAAGCGCCGGCCGGCCCGTTCGGCAGAGGAGATCATCGCGATCCCGCCGCCTTGCCGGGGCCACAGCGCCACCGCCCCGCTGCGCGCAAGCGCCGGGCGGTCGAGCACCCGGCAGCCAGGCTGCGGCGGGGCCGGGGCCGAGACGATCACCCAATCGGCCCATTGGCAGGCCCGGGCCACACGCCCGGCCGCGCCCCGCCCGGTGAGATGTGCAAGGCGCACCCCGCCCAATGAAAATCTCAGCGCCCCGGGTTTGCCTGTGAAACCGGGCCGCTCGAACGCCTCGGCCTGGCCTGCCGCATCGCCGTCATTCTCCAGCCAGTTCGCGGCCACGAAACCCTCTCCGCGCGGCTTGCTCAGGGCCCGGCCCGCCTCGCCCATCAGCCCCACCAGCCCGCCGGTATCCGAGATCAGCAAAGGCGGGCGCTCACCGCCGGCCCACAACGCGAAGGCCAGTGCCATCGGCACTACCCCCGCCATCCGTGCCCGCCCCTGCCACAGTATCAGCCACAGCGCCCCCAACGCCAGCACCGGCAGCACGGCCGCGCCGGGGGCCGGCACCGGGGTCACCGCCCCCTCCAGCCCGGCCACCCAATCGGCCACGCCGAGGATCCACCTGATCGCCGGCGCCATCATCGCCAGCCCCACCTCCTCCAGCCCCAGCGGCCAGAGCACCGCCGCCAGCACCGCACCAGGCATCACCACCAGCCCCATCAGCGGCACCGCCAGCAGATTGGCCAGCAGCCCGTAATCGGCGATGCGGTTGAAAAAGGCTGCAGCCACCGGCGCGGTGGCCAGCCCCGCCACGGCCGAGGAGATCACCGCCGCCGCCGCCGGCCGCAACCACCGCGCCAGCCAGCCGGGCCAGCGCCCGCGGATCGCCCCGAAAACCGCCACCAGCGCGGTGGTCGCGGCAAAGGACATCTGGAACCCGGGGCTGACGAGGCTTTCCGGGCGCAGCGCCAGAACGATCAGTGCCGCCACCGCCACCGCGCGCAAGGTCACGGCGCGGCGCTCCACCAGCACCGCCCCGAACATCACCGCCACCATGATGAAGGCCCGCTCGGTGGCCACATTGCCGCCCGACAGCGCCAGATAGCCCGCCCCCACCAGCAGTGCGCCCACCGCCGCCAGCTTGCGCACCGGCAGGCGCAGCGCCAGCGCCGGGGCCAGCGCCAGCCCGTAGCGCAGCGCAGCGAAGACGAAACCGGTGATCAACCCCATGTGCAGCCCCGAGATCGCCAGCAGATGCGCGAGATTCGACTCGCGCAGCGCTGACAGCGTCTCTCGCCCCACGGCCGAGCGGTCGCCAGTGGTGATCGCCGCTGCGAAGGCCCCCGTCTCACCGGCCAGGCGCGCCTGCACCCCGGCCGAGATCCGTGCCCGCAGCCGCTCCTGCCACAGCGCCGGGCCCTCCTCGGGCGGTGCCAGCGCCAGCACCGGAAGGCGGGTATAGCCCACCGCGCCCAGCTGCTCGAACCAGGCCTTTCGGCGAAAGTCGAATCCCCCCGGCTCCACCGGGCCGGGCGGCGGCGCGAGCGAGGCTGTCATGATCACCACCAGCCCCGGCTCCGGGCGCACGAACCCTTGCGCCCCGTGCACGGAGACCCTCACCCGCCGCGGAACCCGTTCCGGCGCCACGCCCCTGAGCACCACCCTGTCCAGCGTCAGACGCAGGGCATCGGAGGCTGAGCGGTCGATCTTCACCACCCGTCCTTCGACCGGGCCGTAGTAGCGAAACTCCAGCACCGGGGCGGCCAGAAGCTGGGCGCGCCCCCCCACCAGCAGCGCCCCCAGCGCCACCAGCGCCAGCGCACCGGCCAGCGGGCGGGCATCCTCGGGCAGGCGGTGCGCGCCCGCTGCGGCAAGCGCCACCAGCCCGGCCAGCAGCGCGTAGGCCACGGCCCCCGGCTCCACCGGCAGGGCGAACCACGCGCCGATGCCCGCGCCAAGGCACACCGGCGCCCAGGGCAGCAGGTGCCCGCGCTGGCCCGCCACCGCCCGCAGCCCCGTCGTGGCCAGGGCGCGCAAGGACCCCGCCCTTGTTCTTGCACTGCCGA
>JALSGY010000287.1 GCA_026982515.1 Paracoccaceae bacterium | reverse complement strand
CTACCTGCCGTCCGTCCCGGTTGAACTGACGCGCCAGGATGGCGTGCGCTTCTCGGCGGCCTCAGGCTACGAGCCGGCGGCGGGCGGGCGCATCCTGCAGGGGTTTCTCGAGGGCTCCAATGTCAACGCCGTGCAGGAGATTGCCCGGATGATCGAGGTGCAGCGCGCCTATGAGCTGGGACAGGCGCTGCTGGAGAAGGAAGATGAACGGCTGCGCGGCGTGGTGAACACGCTCGGCCGGCAATAGGAGGTGCTGAAATGAAGGCATTGCAGATCGCGGCCACGGGCATGAGTGCCCAGCAGATGCGGGTTGATGTGATCTCGAACAACCTCGCCAACATGAACACCACCGGCTACAACGCCCGCCGCGCCGAGTTTGCCGACCTGCAGTATCAGCAGCTGGCCCGGGCCGGCACGATCAACGCCGCTGACGGCACCACCCTGCCGACCGGCGTGCAGATCGGCCTGGGGGTGCGGCCCTCTTCGGTGACGGTCAACATCGCACAGGGCTCGCTTTCCCAGACCGGCGGCGATCTGGATCTGGCGATCGAGGGCGCGGGCTATCTGGAGGTGACCCTGCCCTCGGGGCTGTCGGCCTACACGCGCGACGGGGCGTTGAAACGTTCGGCCGACGGGCTGATTGTAACATCCGACGGCTTTCCGGTTGTCCCCGAGATCGTGGTGCCCAATGATGCGCGCTCCATTTCCATCAACGCCGAGGGCGAGGTCTACGCCTATTTCGCCGACCAGGTGGAGCCGCAGCTTCTGGGCCAGTTCACCCTGGCGGGTTTTGCCAACGAACGCGGGCTCGAAGCCTACGGCGGCAACATGTTCCTGGAAACCGCGGCCTCGGGGCCGGCGCTTGTCTCGACGCCCGGCTCGGACGGGCTTGGCAGCCTGCGCCAAGGCTATCTGGAGGATTCCTCTGTCGATGCGGTGCGCGAGATCACCCAGCTGATCGAGGCCCAGCGCGGCTATGAGCTGAACGCCAAGGTCATCACCGCGGCCGATCAGATGCTCGGCGCCACGACACAGCTGCGCTGACATGGGGCGGGGTGTGCTCTTGCTTCTTCTCCTGGCTCTGCCCGCGCAGGCGGTGGCCGAGGTGGTGGTGGCGGCCCGCACCATCCGGGCCCGCACTATCATCACCGCGCAGGATCTGGCCGTGCAGCCGGGAGAGATGGAAGGCGGTTTCGAAAGCATGGCCGAACTTGTTGGCCTGGAGAGCCGGGTGACGATCTACCAGGGCCGGCCCCTGCGCCGTGCCCAGGTAGGCCCGCCCGCCCTGATCGAGCGCAACCAGATCGTCACGCTGGTCTATCGGCGCGGAGGTCTGACGATCGCCGCCGAGGCGCGTGCGCTTGGCCGGGCGGGGGCCGGAGAAACGGTGCGGGTGATGAACACCTCATCGCGCGCCATCGTTTCGGGGGTGGTCACCCGGTCGGGTCTCGTGGTGGCGCGGGGCTCTGCGAGCGGCTCGAAATAGGGGCAATCCATGGATTTTCGGCTTTTCCTCCCGTTGGTTCTGGCGGCCTGCTCGCCGCTCAACCAGGTTGGCCGGGTGCCGGAGTTGAGCACCCTGTCCCAGAGTGTGGACCGCATGGCGATGATGGCACCAGCCCCGGCAGTCGCCGAGGCGCGCCTGAGCCCTTCATCGTTGTGGAACGGCGGGCCGCAATCACTGTTGGGAGACCGGCGAGCGATGGCGCGCGGGGACATCCTGACGGTGGTGATCGAGATTGACGACAAGGCAGAGATTTCCAACACTACCGCGCGCAGCCGAAAAGGCAGTGAATCGCTCTCCATTCCGTCATTTTTCGGCATTCCGCAGCGGATCGACCAAGCCAGCATCGCCGGGGCCACGCTCGACAGCGCGGTGTCCGTCGACTCCTCCAGCGCGGCAAGCGGAAACGGCTCGGTTCGCCGCAAGGAAAAGCTGACCTTGCGCATCGCCGCCACGATCACAGATGTGCTGCCCAACGGGGTGTTGCAGATTCAGGGCTCACAGGAGGTGCGGGTGAATTACGAGATCCGCGAGCTTTTGGTCTCCGGCTTCGTGCGTCCCGAGGACATCTCGCGGCAAAACGAGATAACCTATGACAAGATCGCCTCGGCCCGGATCTCCTACGGCGGGCGCGGGCAGATCAGCGATGTGCAGCAGCCGCGCTATGGCCAGCAGATCGCCGATATCATCCTTCCGTTCTAAAGGCACATGATGGCCAGGATACTTGCTCTCATTCTTGCCCTTGGGGGCCTTGGGGCCGGGGTTGGCGCGGGCCTGATGCTGCGCCCCGAGCCCGAACCGCCGGCCGAGGCCCAGGAAGCCGCTTGCAACAGTGCCGACAGGCCGGAAACATCCCGAGAAGATGCGCAGGAAAAGACGCCGGAGGGCGAGGCGGGTTTCGAGTACGTGAAACTGAACAACCAGTTTGTCGTGCCGGTCGTGGATGACGAGAAGGTCAAGGCGCTGGTTGTCCTGTCGCTCAGCCTCGAGGTGGTGGCGGGCGCACGCGAAACCATCTACCAGCGCGAGCCGAAGTTGCGCGATGTGTTCCTTCAGGTTCTGTTCGACCACGCCAATGCCGGAGGCTTTGACGGGGCGTTCACGAACGGGCGCAACATGACGCTTCTGCGCGATGCCCTGCGGGAAGTGGCGCGCAAGACGCTGGGGCCGACGGTGCGCGACGTACTGATCGTGGACGTGGTGCGCCAGGACGCCTGAGAAGAGGCGCCGGTATCGGCATTCATCCCTTGCGGGGCCTGGCGCGAATCATCTCTTCGAAGGCCGAGGTCCGGCCCACCGCCCGGCTGGCGGCCCGAATGAGAGCCTCGCGCTCTGCCATCAGCCGGGCCAGTTCGCCGTTGAGCCGGGCCAGCTCTGCCGTTTTCCAATTCTCCCAGCGTTCTGCCGCCCTGCTGCCGGCCCAGATCAGGGAGGCCTGAATGTTTTCTCCTGTTGCATCTGGTGAATTGCCCATGTTGCGCATCCTGTCGATTTGCACGCGCAGGGCCTCGCACTGGCGGGTGTTTTCCGCAAGGCGGGCCAGCTCCGTCTCGCGAACCATCTTCAACAGCCCGAGCAGATCGCTTTCCCTCTGCCGCGTCATGGCGCCGTGCCCTTGCCCGCCTTCTGCCGAACCTCTTCGGCAAACCTGATCGCTGCGGCGACGGCGGCGTAATGCTGCGGCCAGATCTGCTCGCCGATATCAAGGACATTGTAGAGCTCTCTTGCGGTAGCCGGATCTCGCCGGATCGGGACGCCGGCGGCCGAAGCTGCCTCGCGGATGCGGGCGGCGATCTCGTCAACCCCCTTGGCCACGCAGACAGGGGCCGCCCCTGGTTCGCGGCTCCATTTCAGGGCTACCGCGTAATGGGTCGGGTTGACGATGACCACATCGGCCGAGGGCACATCGGCCAGCATCCGGTTCATTGCGATCTCATAGCCTTTCTGGCGGCGCTGCTGGCGAATGTGCGGATCCCCCTCCATCTGCTTGGTCTCGTCGGCGAGTTCCTTGTGCGACATGCGGTTCTTGCGAAGGTGCTCGGCCCGCTGCCAGGCCAGATCCAGCACCCCCAGGGCCAATGTGAGCACCACCACCACCAGCAGGAAGGCCACACAGGTGGCAAGCAGGAAGGCGACGACGACCCGCCCTTCCATGTTGACGGAATAGATGATGTCCTGCGCCCACCCGGCCAGAAACAGCCCCAGAACTGCCGAGTAAAGCAGCAGCTTCGCGAAACTCTTGGCGAACTCGAACAGCCCCTGACGACCGAACTTGTTGCGTGCGTTGGCGATCAGCGAAATCCTGTTTGCCTTGATGGCCAGTTTCGAGGGGGCGAACACCAGGGCGCGCTGGGCGATGACCGTCAGGATCGCGGCCAGTGCCGGAAAGGCGAACCAGGGCAGCAGGGCAAGCGAGACCTGCAGCAGCAGGGCCCCACCGAAAGAGGTGCCTCCCCCGCCGAACACATCCTTGGCCAGCCGGGGCGATTTTTCGATCAATCCGGAAAGGCTGTTGCCAAGGGCCGTCAGGCTGGCCGCGCCGGCGACACCGGCCACGATGTAGAAACCGGTGTAGGAGGCGGCGGTGGTGAGGTCCGCAGAGCGCGGCACCTCGCCCTTCTTGCGTGCATCGTCGAGCTTCTTCTGGGTTGGCTCGTGCTGCTTTTCGGTATCGTCATCGGGGCTGTTCATGGCGTCCAGGTGAACGGGGTGTCCAGAAAACCGCCCAGGGCGTCGAGCCAGGCGGCCAGCATGAAGGGGGCCGAGAGGGCCAGCAGGATCAGGGCCCCGGCCGAGATTGCCGGCGCGCCGACAAAGGAGACGAGCAGCTGAGGCATGGCGCGGTTGATCGCACCGAGGGCGATATTGTAGAGGAGCGAGGCGATCACCAGCGGCGCAGCCAGCGAAAAGGCCAGCGAAAACATGCGCGCCACGCCGGCCACGCCCCAGGATGTGAGGGCCTCGGCCAGAGGCATCCGGCCGGGGGGCAGCATCTCGTAGGAAAAGATCAGCAACTCGGCAATCCGAACATGCAGTCCCGCAGTCACCGCCAGCGCGAGCCCGCCGATGACCAGCATCTGTCCGATGGCTGGAACCGGGTCGGCGGCCTCACCGCCGAACAGCTGGGCCAGCGACGATGCCTGGGCGGCCATGGAGCCAGCAACCTGAAGGGCGATGATGAACAGGCGCAGGCCGATGCCTATGGCCAGCCCGGCCGTCACCTCGGAGGCCCAGAGCAGGAAATTTGCGCCCCCTCCCGCGCTGGTGGGGATGGCGGAAATCACCACCGGGGCGACCACCGCGGTATAGGCCAGCGCCAGCGCAAGGCGGATGCGCTGCGGCACCGAGCGCTCTCCCACCGCCGGGAGCAGGGCCATGGCCGTGCCCACCCTGAGAAAGACGGCAAACCCGGCCGCGAAAGCCTCGCGGCCGAGATCTGCGAACTCGGGCGGGAAAGCGATCATGCCGGGACGAGCCCGACGAGGGCGGGCCTGGCCTCTGTTCCGAGCTCCTCATAGGACAGGACGGCATTGAGGATGCCCTTGGCGCTGAGGACCGAGCGCAGGAATCTTCGGCGCCGGGTGCTGGTGACGATCACCGGCGATGTGCCGGTTTCCCCGGCTTGGGCGATCTTCTCGGCCACCGCGCCTGCGAGGCGGTTGAACTCTTCGGGCGGCAGGGCGACATCGCCGCCCTGATCGGGGTCGGACTGGTAGCGGCGGAAGGTGTCCTCCCATTCAGGGGCCAGCTGAATCAGGGGCAGGGTGCCGTCGGGGCGGCGGTGCTCGGCCACCAACTGAAAGCCGAGGCGCTGGCGGACATATTCGCAGATTGCCTCGGGGCTGGCGCCGCCGGGGCGAATCTCGGCGATTGCCTCAAGGATCATCGGCAGGTTGCGGATCGAGACCCTCTCTTCCAGCAGCAGGCGCAGGACGGACAGCAGCAGGTCCATCGGCACCTTGTCGGGGATCAGCTCATCAAGCAGGCGGCGGTTGGCTTCGGCGCGGGACTGGTCGCTGAGGCTGGTCAACTCGTCCAGCAGGCGGCGCAGGGATTTCAGCCCGAGCAGGCGCGCGAGGTTCTTCTTGAGCACCTCCAGCATGTGGGTGGCCAGGACCTCTGCGGGGTTGATCGGGGTGCAGCCGACCAGTGTTGCCTGCTCCCGTTCGGCTTTGCCGATCCAGCGGGCGGGGGCGCCATAGACCGGCTCTCGCACGTCGGTTCCGGGAGGAAGTTCCGCCGCATCGTCGGGTTTGAGCACCAGCAGGCGGTCACTTTCCAGCCGGTCACGGGCCTGTTCGACGCCCTGGATCCTGATCACGTAGGTTCCGACGGGCAGGGCCGCGTTATCGGTCAACCGGATTTCAGGCAGGATGAGGCCGAAGCTGGTGGCGATGTGCCGGCGGATACCATCGATCCGGGCCTCCAGCCCGGTGGCCGGGTCCAGGACCATGGGAACCAGATCAGGCGCGAATTCCACGTGGATGTCATCGAGATCGAGAATGTCACCGAGGGATGGTTCTTTCTGCGGCTCGGAGCTGGTGGCGGGGGTGTCCGGCTCTGCCTGCCGGCGGGCGGCGGCGCGCGCCACCAGCCAGCTGCAGCCCCCCAGCGCGGCCGCGCCGGTAACGAAAGGCAGGAAGGGCAGGCCCGGGAGCAGGGCAAACAGTGCCATCAGCACGGCGACGGTGGCCAGCGCGGCGGGATATTTCCCCAGTTGCGAAAACAGCGCCACGTCGGTTGATCCGGTGGTGCCGCCGCGTGCCAGAAGCAGGGCGGAAGCGATGGAGATGATCACCGCCGGAATCTGCGAGACAAGCCCATCGCCGACGGTCAGGATGGCATAGGTTTCAAAGGCCTGCCCGAAGGGCATGCCGTGCACGACCACGCCGATGACCAGCCCCATCACCAGGTTGAGGAGGGTAATCAGGAGTCCGGCAACAGCATCGCCCTTGACGAATTTGGATGCACCGTCAAGAGAGCCGAAGAAGGTGGTTTCGGCCTGGTCTCTTTCGCGCCGGGCCTTGGCTTCCGTGTGATCTATGGCGCCGGCGGACATGTCGCTGTCGATTGCCAGTTGCTTGCCGGGCATGCCGTCGAGGGCGAAACGTGCGCCCACCTCGGCCATGCGCGCTGCACCTTTCGTGATCACGATGAAATTGACGATCAGCAGCACCCCGAACACCACCAGCCCCATGAACACGCTGCCGCCCATGACGAACATGGCGAAGCCCTCGATCACGTTGCCGGCTGCTCCGGTCCCGGTGTGGCCGTTGCCGATGATGAGTTTGGTGGATGAAACGTTGAGCGACAGTCGCAGCATCAACGTGGCCAGCAGGATCGTCGGAAAGGCCGAGAAATCAAGCGGGCGTTCGATGAACAGGGTGACCGTGAAGATCAGGATGGCCAGGCCGAATGACAGGGCCAGCCCGATGTCGAGCACCCAGGCGGGCATCGGGAGGATCATCATGGCGATGACGGCCATCAGTGCCAGCGCCAGCAGGATGGTAGGCTGGAACAGTCTGCCAGTACTCAGAACCATGGGCCGGCCTCCTTCCGGCCAGGCAGCAGGGGTGCACCCTGCGTCACCCCGGCCGGGAAAAGTGAGCCGGAGGTGCCCGCCCCACTGTCATTGCGCACAAACAGGGGATAGCCGTTGCCGGTTGATATGGGGCGAGGAGAGTCGTTCGTCATGGCAAGCGGCAGGGGCATCGGGGCCGCTTTGCCGAGTTCGGCCCGGATACGTGTGAAGCGTTTCATGTATCGTGCGGAAAATTTCGGAGTGCGGGAGTGGTAGGCTCCGGCAGCTTCAGTCCAATTGCCTTTCTCGCGGTAGAGGCCTTGCAGAAACCGGGCGGCGTAAAGGGCATTCGCGAAAGGATCGAACATTTCTCTGGCCGAGCCGAAGGCCTGGCCGTGCCAACGGTAGTTCAGTTGGAAGCAGCCGATATCAAGGCTGCGCACCCCCTGCTGCAGGGCGCTGTCGGTAAAACTCATGGCCTCGTCCCGGGTGCCGAACCAGTAGCCCTTGCCGGCCAGGTTCACCGTCCAGGGCCATGGCCTGAGGTTGCGATTGCTGCGGCGCCCCGTTTCGACCAGCGTGATGGTGCGCAGGATATCTAGGGGGACCCCTGTGATACGCGCGGCCTGGGCGGCGGCCCTTTCGCACAGGGCGGCGCCATCGGTCGTGGCATGGCCGGGATTTGGAAAAAGGAGCAAGAGCAGGGCCAGCACCGCGATCAGGCGAAACGACAGGCGTAGCTGCCCGACACGGGGGTGGCCGGTAGCGGGCTGGTGTTTGCGGGGGAAGGCAAAGGCTCTGATCATGAGGGTCGCAGTTCTTGCAACACGGTTGGCCCCATGAGTAAGGTGCAAACCTTTAGGATCCGTAATCTTCCACCTTCGCGGCCCTCATTGGCCGAGCAATTGCGCCACGGCGTCTCGGAGCGCCTTACTCTGGCCAAGAAAGCGCCGGCTGCTTTCGATCAGCTTCGGATCTGCCGGGCCTGCAGGCCGGGTTTCACCAGACGTTTGGGATTGGATTTCGCCTTGCAAGCCGGGCGGAGCGGAAGGAGGCTCTTCTTCAGCCGGTGGTAAAGACGGGTTCGCCACGGCCAGCAACTGTGCCGCAGCTGTTCGGATCTTGTCATCTGAGTTGGCCAGCGCAGTGAAATCGCCGCTGCGAAGGCGCGCGCTTTCCGCCAGATCCGTCATGCTCAACGAGGCGTAAAGCCGGGCGGCTGTGGCCAGATCTCCCATCATTTCGCGGGCCATCGCTAGCAATTTCCGTGCTTCCGGGGCATTCATGCCGCTTAGCAATGGCTCCACGGCAGAGGGGTTGTCGTCGGCAAGTTCAATTCTGGCTCGAACCAGCCTTGCCCTGGGCGAGTCGCCAAGCGGATCAATCCAACTGCGGGCCAGCGAAACCAGCCCCAGTTCTGCGAGCCTTTCCGCCACTGCCGCCTTGGCATCCCTGGCTGTACCGGAAAGCTCGGCATCGTGCAGAGGATACTGCAGCACCAGACGGACAAATTCTGCATCGTTCGATGTTGAAGCATTGCGAAGCTGTGCCTGTGCCGCGAGTTTCTCTGCCGGTCCGTTTTCCATCAGCCCGGTTTCCGCCCCCACCCGGGCCGTTTCCAGGGCGGTATCGATCTCGCCCTTTTCCAGCAGGGCCATGACAGCCAGGCGGGCGAGTGTGCTGCCGATTTCGGTGCCGCGCAATTCGGCTGCCATGCTCAGGGCAAGGTCAATGTCCTTGCTCTCGACATCGAGGCCAGCCTGCAGCCGGGCCTGGAGGAACCTGGCCATTGTTTCCCCATTCCCCTCGCCGCTACGGATGATCTGCTGCAACTTTTCCAGGGCCTCGGCAGGATTGCCGCTTCCCTTGGCAAGCGAAGCATCGAGAAGGTTCAACCCGGGGCTGGGGTTGCCGGGGGTGCGGGCCATGATGTTGCGCACGGTGGTGGCTGTGGAGATGTCCTTGCCGGCGAGGAAGCGCTCGGCCAGCGGAGGGCCGAGGCGCTTTTTCAAATGGGGGGGCAGGGCCGAGAAGGCCTTCAGCACGGATTTGCGGTCCGTGAGGCGAGTGGCAGGGGTGTCAGGGATGGCCAGCAGCGCCCACAGGGCGCCTGAGGTTGCACAACTGAGTTGTCGCTGAAGGGGCCCGTTCGGGACCGGGCGGGAGCCATCGACAACATCGGCCATTTGAAAAAGCAGGGGAAATTCGGGAAGTTCCACTTCGAAAGCGCGCATGGTGGCCTTGGCTTCGGCGCCGAATCCAAGGAACAGATAACTGCGCACCAGGGAAAGCAGCTTGTTCGGCTCCGGCTCGTCGAACTCGCCGAGAACCGCAAGGTCTGGTGGTGATGTCAGGCCGTTGGACAAATCCGGCGGCCCCCAACTGGCAATGTCGAACTGGGCCTCGGGCAGGCAGGCGAGGCCGTTTTCGGTAACGGGTTCGATGGCCGGCCAGCTTCGTGAATCCCTGTCGGGCGCTGTCTGAATACTGAAGTGCGGCTGTGCGGCCGGTTCGTTGGCCGCGGGGGGCGGGGCTTGCGCGGCGCCCTCTTTTTTTTCTTCGCGCTTCGGCTTCGTGTTCCTTGCCCGAGGCTCCGGCAACGGGGTGCCGAGACGGATCATGCCCTGGGACGCGGCGCGCGAGAGCTGGAGCAGGAGGGCCTGTTCCATTGCGGGCAATTTTCCGGACTTTCCGGTGGGAGAGAGAGGCAAGAGAAATGTGCTGTCAGGGCGATCTGCCCCGCCGGGCCGTGTTACCGTGCTGAAGGAGAGGGCCGTCTGGGGAAATTCTTGCGGCACTCTGTCTTGCCGTTCTACGGATTTCTTCTGCTGATCTGGACCGGAGGCCGCGGGCAGAATGGTTCGCGCCGGGGCTTCGGGGCGGGCATCGGCCTTCCACACCTCACCCTCGTCCAAAGGGGCAAGTTGTGGAAAATCCGGTGCATCCCCCGGATCGGCCTCATCCTTGATGTCTATGACGATCCGCCCGCCCCGCAACTCGAACACATCCGGGCTGCAGGGGCATCCCAGGCGCAGGAAAAGGCGGCCGGGGGCAGGGGAGGAGACATCGGAGATTCGCGTTCGGGGAATACGCTGGAATATGAGGGACAGGTCAAACTGCGTATCTGTTGCATCGCTGCGCAACTCATACCCGCCCTCCACCATGCCGAAGGTCCATTGCGGCAGGGACGGGAACTGGAGAACCAGCCGGGAAAACCCGGCATGTTCCCCGGAACGGACCACCAGAGGTTCGGCCAGGGCGTGCGCCGGGAAAAGCGCCAACAGGATCAGTGCGCCAGCCCACCTCATGCCGCATCCTGTTTGATTTCCTTCAGGGCCTCTTCCAGTTCTGTGAAGCTCGGGCGGTAGGGGCCCGGCGTGTTCTGCCGGCCAACCTCGATACAGATATTGGTGGAATGGTTGTGGAGGTTGGCCACCAGAACCTCGCGGATAAGCTGGTAGAAATGGCTGTCTTCCTCGGTGACGGATTTCAGCTTGGAGGCGAAGGGCCCGACGATACCGTAGGCCAGAAAGACCCCGAGAAAGGTGCCGACAAGGGCGCCGCCGATCAGCTTGCCGAGGATTTCCGGCGGCTGGTCGATGGAGCCCATCGTTTTGATCACCCCCAGAACGGCGGCGACAATCCCCAGCGCCGGCAGGCCGTCGGCGACCGTCTGCAGGGCATGGCTGGAGTGCATCGCATGGTGAAGGCTGGTGGACATGCGCTTTTCCAGCACTTCCTCGACCTGCAGCGGATCGTCGTAATTCATCGAGGCCGAGCGCAGGGTATCGCATATCAGGTTCACCGCTTCGCTGTCGGCCAGGATTTTGGGGTATTTTCCGAAAATCGATGAATTTTCCGGCGCCTCGATATGTTCTTCCAGCGCAACCGGGTTCTGGCGGGCGAGGCGGATCAACTCGAACAGCAGGCACAGCAGATCGCGGTAATCTTCGGGTTTCCACCGGGGGCCCTTGAACACCTTGCCGATATCCTTGAGCGTGTGCTTGATGGAGGGCAGATCATTGCTGATGACAAAAGCCCCGATGGCGGCGCCGCCGATCATGGCCAGCTCATAAGGGAGGGTTTTCAGGATGATGGCCATCTTGCCGCCGGCAGCCAGGTAGCCGCCGAAGACCATGACGAAAATCACGACAATGCCAATGATCCCTATCACGGGGTCCTCCGATCATGCTGCCTTCGAGCCTGTTTCGGATGCTCGGCCAACAAGGTTAAGAATCCGGGAATTGAGTGTCAGTTTTCTGATTGCCGGGTGTTGCGGCCGGCCAGGATGACACTGATCGAATAGGCAGATTGCGGAGAAAGCCCCGCCATCACCTGTGCGGCCGCATCGGGGCGCATTCGGCCGATGAAGCCGGCCGCGAACTCGGGCGACATTTCCTCGAACAGCACCGCCGCCTCCTTCGGTTTCATGTTTTCATAGACGTCGGTAAGGCGGGCCAGATCATCCTCGGCTGCAGAAAGAGATCGGGCGATGGTGGCTTCCAGTCGTGATTCGGCCTCTTCCAGCCTGGTCAGGTTGCGGCGCAGCTCTTCCTGAGCGAGAGAAAGGGCCTTCTCCCGCTCGGCAAGCCGGCGCTCGCGTTCTTCCAGTTGTTCCTTGCGCCCGCTGAGGCTGGCGAGCACCTCTTCGAGGCGGGGGATGTCCTCGCATTGCCGTGGCCTTGCCTCTGTGCTGCTTGCAGCCCCGGCCGCAAGCAGCTCCTGTGCGATGGCCTGTCCCGTTCCGGATGCCAGGCGCACGGCCGCAGAGGCGATCAGCATCGCCGCGATCACCAGCAGGGCGCCGCGGCCCGTATCCCAGGCCTTGCCTTTCCCTTTCCGGCCGCTCATTCCGCCGCCTCCTGCATTTTCTTGCGACTGCTGAGAAAGAGCGGATCCCCGGGCGGAGAGGAAGCGGAGGCCGTATCATCAGGGGCGGGTTGCAGTGCTGTATTTGCCGGCGGCTTGCCACTGCCGGAAGCCGTCGTTTCCGAGGCCTCGGGAATGTCATGCATGGAGGCAACCAGCAGTTCCAGGCGCCGGGCCACGGCCTCGGCCCTGTCGGTCAGCTCCCGCAGGGTTTCCGCTGACCCGGCCGAGGCCTTCCTGGCGGCGGCGAGGGTTTTCGTCATGTCCTCCACATGCGCGGAGAGGGTGGCGATGGCCCCGCCAACCCCGGTTTCCAGGTCATTGAAACGGCGCAACCGGCGGGCAAGCACGATGCAATAGACCGCTGCCGCCAGAGCGCCCGCGATCAGCAATATGTTGGCGATGAATTCCATTTTGGGCCTCAGTTCAGCACGAATTCCATGATCAAGAGATCGCGCACGCGCCCTTCGCCGGTAACGACCTGAACCCGGCGCAGCATCTGGGCGCGCAGGCGAATCAGGGCGGCGGGCTTTTCCAGCTCCGATGCTTCGATGGCCCTCAGATAGCCGTTCAGAACATCCACCACGCGGGGCAGCATCTTGGTAACCTCTTCCACCGCGCCCGGCTCGACCTCGAGCTGGGACTGGAACCGAAGATGCCTATTCTGCCCGCCCCGGCCGATGTTGATGACGATCGGCTGCACCGGCACGAAGGCAACCTCGGGCAAGGGTTCGGGGGGCGGGGCTTTGGCGGCTTTCTCCTCTTCGGAAGGGGGCGCCAGAATCATGCCCGACCAAACCGCATAAAAACCGCCGCCCCCAAGCAACAGGGCCAGAACAAGGCCGATCAGCACCGGCTTGCGGCTTTTCTTGCCGCCCTCTTCGGTTGTTTCTTCGTCGTTCTCAGCCATCGGAGTCACTTTTTTTCGTCGAATCTCTATAGGCCGAGGCTGGCTAACCGATTGTTAATCCTGATCGACGAATTCTGGCCGTGCCCGGAAATGGCGTCAGGAAAGGAGAACCCCTTGCAGCAGCTACTCTCGCTCTGGCATGCGCTGGACGCTCGCAAGAGGGTCATCGCGGCCATATCGGCGGTGGCGATGTTCGCGGCGGTGCTCGGGCTGGCCAGGATGGCCTCCGCCCCGACCATGGCACTGCTTTATTCGGGGCTGGAGCCGGGAAGTGCCGGAGAGGTGGTGCGCGCGCTGGAGCAGCGCGGGGTTGCCTATGAGATTCGCGGCGATGCGATCCTTGTCGAGGCGGCGCAGCGTGATTCGCTGCGCATGACGCTGGCGGCCGAGGGGCTGCCCGCCCTCAGCAACAAGGGCTATGAGCTGCTCGATTCGCTGAGCGGTTTCGGCACCACTGCCCAGATGTTCGATGCCGCCTATTGGCGCGCCAAGGAAGGAGAGCTGGCCCGGACGATCCTGACAAGCCCGGTGATTCGCACAGCCAGGGTGCATATCGCGGCGCCTCAGGCCCGCTCGTTTCGGAAAACGGCGCCTCCGAAGGCCTCGGTAACCGTCACCACCGCCGGGGGGCCGCTGAGCACAGAACATGCCAAGGCCTTGAAATACCTGGTGGCCGCGGCGGTTGCGGGGCTTGAACCAGCAGGCGTTTCGGTGATCGACGGGAGAAGCGGGCGGGTGATTTCGGGCGAGGCCGAAATTCCGGCACCGGATGGGGGCAGCGAGGTGGCGGCCCGGCTGAAACAGAATGTCGAGCGCTTGCTGGCAGCGCGGGTAGGCCCGGGGCGGGCTGTCGTGGAAGTGGCCGTCGAGACGGTTACCGAATCGGAATCGATTACCGAGCGGCGGTTTGATCCGGACGGCCGGGTCGCAATCAGTTCGGAGACGGAAGAGCGCAGTTCGCAAGCTTCCGGTGCGGGGGGCGATGCGGCAACCGTTGCCAGCAATCTGCCGGACGGGGCGGCGGGACAGGGTGGCGGGGGCAGTTCCAGCACCAACAGCGAAACCCGCGAGGTGGTGAATTACGAGGTGTCCGAAACCACCCGGGAGATTCTTCGCACGCCAGGGGCGATCCGCCGCCTGACGGTTGCGGTGCTGCTTGACGGGCTGGAAACCACCGATCCGCAGACTGGCGAGACGACATGGCAGCCGCGCAGCGAGGCCGAGCTGGCGGCATTGCGGGATCTGGTCGCCGCGGCCGTCGGGCTGGATGAAAGCCGTGGCGATACGCTAACGTTGAAAACCCTCAGGTTCGAATCGCTTCCTCAGGAGGGCAGCCCGGCAAGCGCGGGGCTGATCGAAAGCCTGGCACTGGATGTTACGCAACTGGTGAAGGCGGGGGTGCTGGGCCTCGTGGCCCTGATCCTCGGATTGTTCGTTCTTAGGCCCATTTTCATGGCGCCTCGCCGCGAGGGCCTGCCGGCGATCATGCCCGGCGCACTGCCGACCCCGGCCGCGGATCCGGCGGGGAGCGAGTCCTTGCCGCCTCCGCGGAAGCCTGACCTGGAGGAGCAGGCCAACCGCTTGCAGGAAAACCGTGCCTTGGACGGAGAAATACAGAACGACATGCCGCAGGCCGCGTTCGGGGGGGCGTCGCGGCAAGCGCTCCCAGAGCTGCCCGGCGGAGATGATCCCGTGCAGAGGTTGCGTGAAGCGATTGCCGAAAAGCAGGAGGAAACGGTCGAGATCCTCCGCGGTTGGCTTGAGGAAGAGGAGACGGCCTGATGGCTCTTGCCCTGACGCTGGAAGAGTTTTCGCAAGCAGAGTCCGCGCCGGGACGGGATGGCGAGAGTGACTGGTCGGCGGCCAACCCTGGGGGGGAAGTGAAGACCAGGGGATTCGAGGAAGGTTACAAGGCGGGCTGGGACGATGCCACCAGGGCCGCTCTGGAAGAGAACCAGCGCCTGAACGCAGAGCTTGCCCGCAATCTGCAGAACCTTGGTTTCACCTATCATGAGGCCCGCAGCCACATGGTGCGCGCGGTGGAACCCGTCTTGCGCCTGCTTGTCGAGAAGATCCTGCCTTGTGCCGTGGCGGCCACTGTCGGAGAGCGCATCCTCGAGGAAATTCAGCCGTTTCTCGAAGAAAGCCTGGATGCTCCGGTAGAGATCTTCGCCTCACCCTTGCAAAGTGCCATCGTCGAAGAGAGGCTCAGCGGCCTTGCAACGTTCCCTATGGTCGTCGCGCCAGAGCAGTCCCTTGCGGAAGGCCAAGTTCACCTGCGTCTTGGAAAGTCCGAGAAACTGCTGGATAGCGCCGATTCCCTTGCACGCATTTCCGAGGCGCTCGAAGCAATTCTGAATGCCAATCAACCTGGAGCTGAACATGGATGAACCAAACCCTGGTACGGGTGGCCGAGAGCAGGGCGTGGAGGTGCCGGTATTCGGTGGCGTGCCGATCGAAATTATGATCTCGGTGGGCAAGGCCCGCCCGCTGGTGGCCGAACTTCTGGAGCTGCAGGAAAATTCCGTGTTGCGTCTGGACAGGCGCGTGGAGGATCCGGTTGAATTGTATATCGGCGACCGCCTGATCGCACGAGGCGAGTTGCATGAGCTCGAAGGGGATGAAGAGGGGCAACTGGCGGTCCGCCTGACAGAGCTTGTCGGGCAGCACCCGATGCCATGAGCAGGCGGGACAAGCGCGCGGCCTTTCTGCTTGCGGCAATGGCGCTGGCGGTTTTCGCCGCAGGCGAGGCGGCTGCACAGGGCATCTCACTGTCCTTCGATTCCGAGGCCTCGCTGACGAAGACCAGCATTCAGCTGCTGATCCTGATCACCGTGCTGTCCATCGTCCCCGGCCTTGCGGTGATGATAACCAGTTTTCCTTTCGTGGTGACGGTGCTTTCCATATTGCGTCAGGCGCTGGGCCTGCAGCAATCGCCGCCGAATATCCTGATCATCAGTCTTGCCCTGTTTCTCACCTATTTCGTGATGGAGCCGGTGTTTCTTGCCGCCTGGGAAAACGGCATCAACCCGCTGTTGCGCGGTGAGATGGAGCTTGAGCCGGCACTTTCCGCAGCACTTGCGCCATTCCGCACCTTCATGGCGGCGCGCACGGATGCGGAGACATTCCTTTCTCTCGCCTCTCTCAGGCAGCCGGGTGTCGATGCTTCGGCGCTTGGGCCCGATGCGCGGCTTTCTCTGCTCATTCCGTCCTTCATGCTGAGCGAGATCGAAAGGGCGTTCCAGATCGGCTTCCTGATCTTCCTGCCCTTCCTGATCATCGATCTGGTCGTTGCGGCAGTCCTGATGTCGATGGGCATGATGATGGTGCCCCCGGCCATCGTCTCCTTGCCGTTCAAGCTGGCCTTCTTCGTGGTCGCGGACGGCTGGATGCTTATCTCCGGCGCCCTGGTTCGAAGCTACTTCTGAGCAGTACTCGCGCAGGCGCCTCTGCCCGCCACCAATCACCGGGCGTGGCCCCCCGTGCGCAAGCTTTTCTCCTTTGACAATGTTGCAAGTTCGAGCGCATCACAACGACAGATAGATGAAGGAAAGGATATGCCGTTGCTGGCGCGCCGGGCCTTTCCGAAAGTTCGAAGGACCTGACTCAAACCGGCCGGGCTGTGAGCGGCGGCCATGGGCCATGCACCGCCGTTTCCCGCCAGGGCCATC
>JALSGY010000286.1 GCA_026982515.1 Paracoccaceae bacterium | reverse complement strand
TGGCGTTGATCTCCTGGATCGCGTCGATGTTCTCCTGGCCGACGTCGTCCTTGAACTGCTCCCATACCGGCTTCATGGCATCGACCCAGCGCTGGCGCTGTTCCGGCGTCAGTTGGCGGATCGTGCCGCCGGCGTCGATGATCGCCTGCTTGGCGGCCTCGTTGACGGCGAAGGCCTCCTTGTTGCGGGTCGCCGTCACCTCGTCGATGATCTGCTTGAGCTGGGTGCGCACGTCATCGGGCAGGCCTTCCCACCATTCCACGGAAGTCACCACCAGATAGTCGATGATGCCGTGGTTGGTTTCGGTCACGCCGTCCTGCACCTCGAAGAACTTCTTGCCGTAGATGTTGGACCAGGTGTTCTCCTGGCCATCCACGACGCCGGTCTGCAGCGCGCCGTAGACCTCGGAGAAGGCCATCGGCTGCGGGCTGGCGCCCAGCGCTTCCATCTGCGCCACCAGCACGTCCGAGGGCTGCACGCGGAACTTCAGCCCCTTGGCGTCCTCCGGCTCGATCAGCGGGCGGTTGGCCGAGAACTGCTTCATGCCGTTGTGCCAGAAGGCCAGCCCCAGCAGACCGCGGCGCACCATGCTCTCCTTCAGCGCCTGGCCGGCCTCGGAGGCCTGGAAGGCATCGACCGCATCGATGTTCTTGAACATGAAGGGCAGGTCGAAGATGCGGAACTTCTTGGTGAACTGCTCGAATTTCGAAAGCGAGGGCGCGGCCATCTGCACGTCGCCCTGAAGCATCGCCTCGAGCACCTGGTTGTCATTGTAGAGCGTGGAGTTGGGGAACACCTGCATGCAGGCCTTGCCGTCCATCTCCTCGTTCACCCGCTTGGCCAGCAGCGAGGCGGCAATCCCCTTGGGGTGCTTGTCGGTGTTGGTGACGTGGCTGAACTTGATGACGATCTCGCCCGGATCGCAGGCGTCCTGATCGGACCCGGCGAAGGACGGGATGGCGGTAGTGGCAAGCAGCGCGGCGGCTGCGGCCACGGTGGTCAGGAATTTCATGTCCGATTTCCTCCCATGGAATGCATGAATCACCATATCCGGCGCGGCGAAACCGCGCGCTCCTCTTGATGCCTCCCCTGCGGACGTTACGGCAAGGAAAAGTAACAGGCGCGTCAGAGCGGGAAGATTTTCATTTTATTCCATATGAATAGGCGGGGAGCTTGAAGTGCCGGAAAACACCGGCCTGGCGTTCTGTGCGAAAATTCGCACAGGGCGATCAGGCCTTTGTGCGAAATGTCGCCCACCGGGCCGGCCGGGCAAGGCGCATCCGCCCGGCACCCCGGTCATGAACCTTCGCCTCCGCGGTAGGCACCGGCCCGGATGCCGTGACGGGCCAGCTTGTCGTAAAAGGTCTTGCGCGGCAGCTTTAGCTCTTCGGCCGCGCGGGTGGCATTGCCGCCCGTGCGCTGCAGCGCCGCCACCAGCAGAGAGCGCTCCACCTGCGCCAGCTGCTCGGCCAGCCCCAGCGAGGCATCCGCCCCCTCGGCCGGGTCGGGCACCCCCATGGCAAAGCGCATCGCCGCGTTCATCAGCGCGCGGGCATTGCCGGGCCAGTCCTGGGCCATCAGACCCGAAATCACCTCGGGCGTGATCTCGGGCACGGGCAGCGCTGCCTGCTCGCAGGCGATGGCCACGTAATGGCGAAACAGGACGGGAATGTCCTGCTTGCGCTCACGCAGCGAAGGGATGCGCACGCGCATCACATCCAGCTTGTAGAACAGATCCGGGTTGAAGCGCCCCTCCTCGCACAGCGCCAGCAGATCGCGGTAGGTGCCGGCGATCACCCGCACTGCGCCGCCGCCTTCCAGCCGCTCCAGCAGCGCATACTGGGCCGGAGACGGCAACTCGGCCACCTCGTCGAGAAACAGCGTGCCCCCTTCTGCCTTCTCGAAGGCCCCGGCCAGCGCCTCGGGGCTCTGGGCCGCGGCGGGCACCTTGTGAAACGGCCCCATGGCGGCGCCCGAAAGCAGGTGGATCACCTCGGCCACCTTGGAGGTGCCGGTGCCGGGCTCGCCGATGACGAGCACCTCGGCCGAGGCCCGCGCCACCGCGCGCACCCGCTGGCGCAGCTCCTCGGCCTGCGGCGATTCGCCGAACAGCATCCGCGAGGCGGCATCGCCCGCCTCCAGCTGGCGCTTGAGCCGGCGGTTTTCCAGCACCAGCGCCCGGGTGCGCAGCGCCTTGCGCACCACCGCGATGAGATCCTTCGGCGCGCAGGGCTTTTCGAGAAAGTCGAAGGCCCCGGCCGAGATCCCGCGCACCGCCATCGGGATGTCGCCCTCGCCGGTGAGCAGAATCACCGGCAGTTCCGCATCCACGCTCTGGGCATATTCCAGAAGCGCGAACCCGTCCTTTCCGGGCATGCGGATATCGGTGACCACCACCCCCTCGAAGCCGGGGGAGATGTGATCCTTCGCCTCGATGTAGGTCCCCGCCAGCACCGGGCTGAGCTCGGCCAGTTCCAGAGACTGGCCCAGCGCTTCGCGCACCGCCGCGTCGTC
>JALSGY010000285.1 GCA_026982515.1 Paracoccaceae bacterium | reverse complement strand
CGGCACCCGCAAGTATCTGGTGCGCGTGGGCGGCGGGCACGAGGTGGAGATCGTCTACATCCCCGAAGAGGGGCGCGGCACGCTGTGCATCTCGTCGCAGATCGGCTGCACGCTCACCTGTTCCTTCTGCCACACCGGCACCCAGATGCTGGTGCGCAACCTGACCGCGGCCGAGATCGTGGGCCAGGTGATGGTCGCCCGCGACGATCTGGGCGAGTGGCCCGAGCCGGGGCGCGCGCCGAAGAACGAGACGCGCCTGATTTCCAATGTCGTGCTGATGGGCATGGGCGAGCCGCTCTACAATTTCGACAATGTGCGCGACGCGATGAAGATCGTGATGGACGGCGAGGGGATCTCGCTGAGCCGCCGGCGCATCACGCTCTCGACCTCGGGTGTGGTGCCCGAGATCGCCCGCACCGCCCGGGAAATCGGCTGCATGCTGGCGATCAGCTTCCACGCCACCACCGACGAGCTGCGCGACCGGCTGGTGCCGATCAACAGGAAGTGGAACATCGCGAAACTGCTTGAAGCCCTGCGGCAGTATCCGAAACTGTCGAACTCCGAGCGGATCACCTTCGAATACGTGATGCTCAAGGGGATCAACGACAGCGATGAAGATGCCCGCCGGCTGGTGAGGCTGATCGCCGGCATCCCGGCCAAGATCAACCTCATTCCCTTCAACGAATGGCCCGGCGCGCCCTATCAGCGCTCGGACTGGGAGCGCATCGAGGCCTTCGCCGACATCATCTACAAGGCCGGCTATGCCAGCCCCATCCGCACCCCTCGCGGCGAGGACATCATGGCCGCCTGCGGACAGCTGAAATCGGCCACCGAACGCGCCCGCAAGAGCCGGCGCGAGATCGAGGTCGAGGCCGGGATGGGCTGAAACCCCCCGATTCAGAGACTGTTTTCGCCTTCCCTGGGCGTTTGGCCCGGCATCTGGTGGATCGGTTTCGCTCATATGCGCAACCGAAGGGCATACGACCGCCCGGGTGGGCGTGAATGCAATCAGCGCGACATGCTCTACGGCTTTTGCGCATCCTTCCCGGCATGCCACTGCATGATATGTTCCACCGCCTCGGCCGCGGTTTCAACGTAGCGAAAAAGATCCAGATCTTCCCGCGAGATGGTGCCGGCATCGGCCAGCGCCTGCCAGTTGATCACCTTTTCCCAGAACGCGCGGCCGAACAGCAGGAAGGGGATCGGCTCCATCCGGCGGGTCTGGATCAGGGTGAGGGTCTCGAACATCTCGTCGAGGGTGCCGAAGCCGCCGGGGAAAATGGCGATCCCCTTGGCGCGCATCAGGAAATGCATCTTGCGGATGGCGAAATAGTGGAAATTGAAGCACAGCTCGGGGGTGATGTAGCCATTCGGGGCCTGCTCGTGCGGCAGCACGATGTTGAGACCGATGGACACCCCGCCGGCATCATGCGCGCCGCGGTTGCCCGCCTCCATCACCCCGGGGCCGCCACCGGTGACGATCACCAGCTCGCGATTGCCGTTCTGCCTTGATTCCAGGGTCAGCAGGCGGGCGAACTCGCGCGCCTCGTCGTAATATTTCGACAACTCGGCCAGGGCCTCGGTGCGGGCGGTGTGCCTTTGCGCAGGCTCGGGGATGCGCGCGCCGCCAAACAGCACCACGGTGGACTGCACCCCGTATTCCTGCATCAGCAGTTCGGGCTTTAGCAGCTCCAGCTGCAGCCGCACCGGGCGCAGCTCCTCCCGGCACATGAAATCCGGGTCGTCATAGGCAAGCCGGTATGACGGAGAACGCGTCTGCGGCGTATCGGGCGCCAGCTTGCAGGCGGCGCAATCCTCGTGGGAAGAGGGGAAGGGGTGGGCGCGGGGTTCGTCTTTCATGGCAGGCTCCTGATTGCGCGTCGGCTCTGCAACGACTATAGCCACGGCGGAAGCGATGCCACATGTGAATTGGAGAAACGAGATGCCCGACGCCCGGCTGGAAGCTGCCATCGAAGCCGCATGGGAAATGCGCGACAGCATCACCCCCGCCACCGGCGGAGAAACCCGCGAGGCCATCGAAGAAACGCTGGACGCGCTGGATTCGGGCCGCCTGCGGGTGGCCGAGCGGCAGGAAAACGGCGACTGGCACGTGAACCAGTGGGCCAAGAAGGCGGTTTTGCTGGGTTTCCGCATCAAGGACATGGAGCTGCAGGACGGCGGCCCCCAGGGCGGCGGCTGGTGGGACAAGGTGGACAGCAAGTTCAAGGGCTGGGGCGAGAGCGAGTGGCGCAAGGCCGGCTTCCGTGCCGTCCCCGACTGCGTGGTGCGCCGCTCGGCCTATATCGCGCCGGGGGTCGTCCTGATGCCCTCTTTCGTGAACCTCGGGGCCTATGTGGACGAGGGCACGATGGTGGATACCTGGGCCACTGTCGGCTCCTGCGCCCAGATCGGCAAGAACGTGCACCTCTCGGGCGGGGTCGGCATCGGCGGGGTGCTTGAGCCGATGCAGGCCGGCCCGACCATCATCGAGGACAACTGCTTCATCGGCGCGCGTTCCGAGGTGG
>JALSGY010000284.1 GCA_026982515.1 Paracoccaceae bacterium | reverse complement strand
CGGTCCGGGCCCTGAATGAGGAAAACACGCCCCCGCCGCAGCAGTAGCCGGGGCGCGCCGCCCTTTCAGACGGCGCGCAGCGCCAGCACCGCATTGAAGCCGCCGAAGGCGAAGGCGTTGGAGAGCACCACCTCGACCTTCGCCTCGCGTGCCTCGTTGGGCACCACGTCGAGGGCGCATTCGAGGTCACGCTCCTGATAGCCGATGGTGGGCGCGATGATGCCGTCGCGCAGCGCCATGATGCAGGCCAGAAGCTCCACCGCGCCGGTGCCGCCGATCAGGTGGCCGTGCATCGACTTGGTGGAAGAGATCATCAGCGCATCCGCATGCTGGCCGAACGCGTCCGAGACGGCGGCGCATTCGGTCTTGTCATTGGCGGCCGTGCCGGTGCCGTGGGCGTTGATGTAACCCACCTGCTCGGGGTTGATACCCCCGTCGGCCATGGCCCCGGCCATGGCCCGCGCCGCGCCCTGCCGCGAGGGCATCACGATATCGGCGGCATCCGACGTCATGGCGAAGCCCACCACCTCGGCCAGCATCTCGGCGCCTCGGGCGCGGGCGTGCTCGTATTCCTCGAAGACGAATACCGCCGCCCCCTCGCCCTGAACCATGCCGTTGCGATTGGCCGAAAACGGGCGGCAGGCGTCCTTCGACATCACCCGCAGCCCCTCCCAGGCCTTGACCCCGCCGAAGCACAGCATCGATTCCGAGCCCCCCGTGACCATCGCCGTGGCCATGCCGGAGCGGATCATGTGAAAGGCCTGCCCCATGGCATGGTTCGACGAGGCGCAGGCCGTGGCCACGGTGAACGACGGCCCCTTGAGATTGTACTCCATCGAGACATGGCTGGCGGCGGCGTTGTTCATCAGCTTGGGCACCACGAAGGGGTGGACCCGGTTCTTGCCCGCCTCGTAGACGGCGCGGTAGTTCTCGTCCCAGGTCTGCACGCCGCCGCCGGCGGTGCCCAGCACCACCCCCGAACGGGCCGCAAGCTCGCCCGAAAAGCTCAGCCCCGACTGGGCCATCGCCTCGGCCGCGGCCAGCATGGTGAACTGGGTGAAACGGTCATAGAGCGAGATCTGCTGACGGTTGAAATGCGCCTCCGGATCGAAGCCGCGCACCTGCCCGCCGATGCGGATGGAAAGGCGCTCGACGTCGCGGATATCCAGCGGGCCGATGCCGCAACGCCCCTCGGCCATGGCCTCCAGCGTTTCCGGAACCGAATGTCCCAGCGCGTTGATGGTGCCCGCGCCGGTGATGACCACCCGCCTCATGCGACCTGTTCTGCCACGAGTTTTTCCACCGCGCGGATGATCGCGGCCACCGACGAGATGTCGAATCCGCTGCTCTGGGGCTCGTTGGCATTGAACGGGACCTGAATGTCGAAGGCCTCCTCGATGGCGAAGATCGCCTCGACCAGCCCGAGGCTGTCGATGCCCAGATCCTCCAGGGTCTGCTCGGGCGAAACATCGGAGACGTCGAGAACCGCCTGTTCGGCGATGATCGCGATTACCTTGTCCCTGACCGACTCCGCCATGGCCTCCCCTCACGAATTCCTGAGCGTCGTTTAGTCGTTATCGCCAGTCTTTGAAACAGATTTCTTCAGCCGCGCCACTTCGCGAAACAGCTTCGGCAGGCGCCGCAGCGCCTTGTAGCTTTCGATGTGGTTTTCCATCTTCATCGCCGGATAGCCCAGCAGCGCCCGCCCAGCGGGCACGTTGGAAAGAATCTTGGTCGCGCCGCCCGCCACCACCCCGTCGCCCAGGCGGATGTTGTCGGCCACGCCCACCTGCCCGCCCAGCACCACGTTGTCGCCCAGCCGCGCCGAGCCGCCCACCGCCACATGAGCGCACAGCAGGCAGTTGCGCCCCACCTGCACGTTGTGCCCCACCTGCACCAGCGCGTCGATCTTGGTGCCCGCGCCCACCCGCGTGGGGCGGATGGTGCCGGCATCGACGCTGGAATTGGCGCCGATCTCCACATCGTCGCCGATCTCGACCCCGCCCAGCGAGCGGATCTTCAGCCACGGCTGGCCGCTGCCCGCCCCCGCCGCCTCGGCGCGCAGGTTCTCGCGCACCTCCTCCACGTGGGATCTTTCCGCCGTGACGAAGGAAAAGCCGTCGGCGCCGATAACCACGCCGGAATGGGCGAAGAACCGCTTGCCGATGCGCACCCCCCGGCCGATGTGAACGCCGGGGTGCAGCACCGCGTCGTCTCCGATCACCGCACCGGCGGCGATCGTCACATGCGCACCGATGCGCGCCCGCGCCCCGACCCGGACGCCGGGGCCGATGACGGCAAAGGGCCCGACCTGGGCGCCCACGCCAAGCTCCGCCCCCTCGTCGACCGCCGCCAGCGGGTGAATGCCCGGCCAGCCCGGCGCCTCTTCGGGCGCGTCGAAATGGGCGGTGAGCGCGGCCAGGCCGAGGCGCGGGCGCTCGGCGATGATCGCCGCCTCAAGCCCCAGCGTGCGCCAGTCGGCACCGGGCCACAGGATGGCGGCGCGCGCCCGGCCCGCGGCCAGCCCCTCGCAATAGCGCGGCTCCATCGCCACGGCCAGGTCTTCCGGCCCGGCCTCGGCGGGCTCGGCCAGGCGCGAAACCTTCAGTGAAAGGTCGCCCTCGGCGGCAAAGCCCAGGGCTTCCGCGATTTGCCCGATTTCATGGCCCATCATGCGTGCCTCCTGCGCGGGACGCATCCCGCCCCTCCGGCCCCGATCTAGCCCTGATACGCGCGCAGCACCACCCCGGCCTTTTGCAGGGCGGCGAAAATCCTGGCGTCGCGGCCATAGACGTCGCGACGAAATTCGATCTCACCCCTGGCCGTGGTGAAGGCGGTGCGGTAGACGATATGCACCGGAATCGGGCGGACCAGATCAACCTTGGTTTCCTTGCCGGTGCGCAGGCGGGTATGGAAGAATTCCTTCGGGTTGGCGGTCTGGCGCGACAGCAGCGTATAGGCAAACTCGAAGGGCTTCTGCAACCGGATGCAACCATGGCTGAAATCGCGTTTCTCGTAGCGGAACAGCGACTTGGCCGGCGTGTCGTGGAGGTAAATGTTGAAGCGGTTGGGCAGCATGAACTTCACCAGCCCCAGCGCGTTGCCCTGACTGGGCGGCTCGCGCAGGCTGAAGGGGAAGTTGGAGGCATCATACTGCGAGAAATCCACCGCCGAACGCGGCACCACCTGCCCGTTGCTTCCGGTCAGCTCCAGCTGGCGCACCGCGTTGGGGTCCTGCTTGAGCATCGGCAGGTATTCCTTCACCGCGATCGAACGCGGGACATACCATGACGGGTTGATCACCATGTATTCCATCTGGTCGGAGAACTCGGGCGTCCTGCGATCCCAGGCATTCTTGCCGACCACCGAGACGGTTTCGTAGATCACCTTGTCGTTCTCGAACATCCTGACCCGGAAATCGGGGATGTTGACCCAGATGTAGGGGTTGCCCCGCGGCAGGTTGAGCCAGCGCTCGCGCTCCATCGCCACGATGATCGAGGCCAGCCGCTTTTCGGGCGGGACGTTGATCTCGGTGATCGTCCCCTTGCCGGCGATTCCATCGGCGGCAAGCCCGTGGCTGAGCTGGAAGCGCTGCACCGCCGCCTGCAGCCTTGCGTCGTAGCTGGCCGAGGCCGTGCGCCGCATGAAGCCCATGGCGATCAGCCGGTTGCGCAGCGCCACCACCGCCGCCCCGCTGTCACCGGGCTGCAGCTTGCGCACCGGCACCTTCGGCCCCCAGCCGCCGCGCGCCAGCACCCGCTCCAGCTTCAGCTTGTGCTTCATCAGCCGGGCGTATTCGGCCGTTTGCGGCGGCAGCTGGCGCAGATAGGCGGCCGGCGAGGAGCGGGTGAAATTGGCCAGCGTCACCGCCCCGTCGCGCAACGGCCGCTTGCGGGCGATTTCGCGATCCACCTTCCGCGGCTCGAGGATGCCGCTCTGGATGTCGCGGGCGTAGCGCAGGAAGAGGCGGCTGAGCTCCACCTCGATGCGCCCGAGATCACGCTCCGAGCGCACCGCGCGCATATTCGCGCTCAGCAGTTCGGTGTCATAACGGCTGGCCGGAAGCCCGTGATCTCCCGCCCCTTCCAGCACCGCGAGCAGCGCCTGCCGGCGTGCCCGTGCCTTTCCGCCGCGCCCCGTCCATACCGGCGCATAGCCGTTCTCGCGGTAGAAGGCGGCCAGGTCCCCGTCACCGGCGGCCGCTTCGGCCACCGCCTGCATGAAGGCGCTGATGCCCGCGCGCGCCGGAAGGGGAAAGCCAAGCCACGAGACCGCCCCGAAGGCCGAGGCCGTGGCGATGAAACGGCGGCGGGAGTTCTGAACCGGGTTGGACATCTGAGCACCTGCTACGATAAACGGACAACACCCCGAGAATACGGAAAATCAGGAGAATTTGCAGTATTCACGAGGTCGCATCCGACATCTGTGGCGGGTGTCGCACAGCGGCAACGGAGGAAGGAAGAAAGGGCGGCAGGCGCCCCCCTTTCGACCGGCTGGCAATTTTCCGCCGATTCCAATGGATTGGCCTCGAAAATGGTAAAGAATCCCTTGGTCTGCCCAGATGAATGTGGCAATAATCGAGCGCGCCTGGGGATGGGGCATACAGCTACCGCGAAGATACGTGGACGCAGTTTTCAGAACGACGGGGCACTCGCAGACACCATGACAAATTCCAAATCCAACGTCATGACGCGGCGCGCGCTGCTGGGCGCATTCGCTGCAACGACCCTGACCGCGGCACCTGTCTACGCCAAAGCGCCCGGTTTCCTGCGTGGCGCGGGGGATGTCCGGCGCCTGCGGATGTACTCCAGCCGCACCGGGGAAAGCATCGACACGATCTACTGGATCGAAGGCGAATACATCAAGGAAGCGCTGAAGGAGATCAACTACTTCATGCGCGACTGGCGCGAGAACAAGACGAAGGACATGGATCCGCGCAATATCGATATCGTGGCCGCCGCTCACAACCTTCTGGAAACCAACGAGCCCTATCTGCTGCTCTCGGGCTACCGCACCGCGCGCACCAACGCCATGCTGCGGCGCCGTTCGCGCCGGGTGGCCAGAAAATCCTACCACATTCGCGGCCAAGCGGCGGATCTGCGTCTCAAGTCGCGCACCGTCAGCCAGATGGCCAAGGCCGCCCTTGCCACCCGCGCCGGCGGCGTCGGCAAGTATTACCGCTCGAACTTCGTGCACATGGACAGCGGGCCGGTGCGCACCTGGAAGGCCTGAGCCCCCGGGGCAAGCCGCAAGCCGGTGCAGCCGGGGCAGCAAACCTGGGTGGCCGACACCCCCCGCCAACCGCCCCCGCCAACCGGGACCGGGCGCAAGAAGACCCTGCGAAAGACAGACCGGGGCGCCGCATTCCGGCGCCTTTTTCCTTTTCTGCCAGATGAAACGGAGAGCCCGGCGTTTGCGGTGGTGCACAGATATCGGCCCTGTCGCACAAACCGGCCTGCGGGAAATTGGCGCACCCGAGAGGATTCGAACCTCTGGCCTCTGCCTTCGGAGGGCAGCGCTCTATCCAGCTGAGCTACGGGTGCCTTGCCGGGGCTCTATAACCGGCCTGATTGCGCCCTGCAATTGCGAATCTCAGGCAAAAAGCTCGTGGCACAGCTCCAGCGCCTCGACCAGCGCGTCAACCTCGGCCTCTGTGTTGTAAAGACCGAAGGAGGCGCGGCAGGTGGCGGTGACGCCGAGATGTTCCATCAGCGGCTGGGCGCAGTGGTGGCCGGCGCGCACCGCCACGCCCTTCTTGTCGAGCACGGTCGAGATGTCGTGCGCATGGGCCGCGCCCTGCAGCGTGAACGAGAAGATCGCCGCCTTGCCCGGTGCATTGCCCTGGATGTTGAGCCAGTTCAGCCCGCCCAGCCGCGCCTGGGCGTAATCGCGCAGACGTTCTTCGTGGGCGGCCACGTTTTCCATTCCGAGGTCCATCAGGTATTCCAGTGCCACCCCCAGACCGATGATCTGGACGATGCCCGGCGTACCGGCCTCGAACTTCATCGGCGGATCGTTGTAGGTGACATTGTCGCGGGTGACCTCGTGGATCATGTCGCCGCCGCCGATGAAGGGGCGCATCTCGGCCATGCGCTCGCGCCGGATGTAGATCGCCCCCGAGCCGGTGGGCCCGTAGAGCTTGTGCCCGGTGATGGCATAGAAATCGCAGCCGATGTCCTGCACGTCCACCGGCGCGTGAACAGCGCCCTGGCTGCCGTCCACCAGAACCGGCACGCCGCGCTCATGGGCCGCCCGGGTGATCGCCTTCACGTCCACCCGCGTGCCGAGCACGTTGGACAGATGGGTGATCGCCACCAGCTTCGTTTTCGGCCCGATGGCGTCGATCACCCGCTGCACATCCAGCGCCCCGGAGGCATCAATATCCACCCATTTCAGCGCCACCCCCTGGCGTTCGCGCAGGAAATGCCAGGGCACGATGTTGGCGTGATGTTCCATCACCGAAAGCACGATCTCGTCGCCCGGCTGCAGCCTGGGCATGGCCCAGGCATAGGCCACCATGTTGATGCCCTCGGTGGCCCCGGAATTGAGCACGATCTCGTCCTCGGAGCCGGCGTTCAGGAAGCGTGCGATGATCCCCCGCACCGCCTCGTATTTCTCGGTCGCAACATTGGAGAGATAGTGCAACCCCCTGTGAACATTGGCGTATTCATGGGAGTATGCCCGCGTGACGGCATCGATCACCACCTGCGGCTTCTGCGCCGAGGCGCCGTTGTCAAGATAGACCAGCGGCCGGCCGTTGACCTCGCGCGACAGGATCGGGAAATCGGCGCGGATCCTTTCCACGTCATACATGGATCATACTCCGGAGATCTGAACGCCGAACATGGCGAGGATGAAGGAAAGCACCATGATGAACCCCACCATCGCCCCGAGAATTGCGATGAACACCGCGCCGGGAGAGCTGAAGCCGTGCAGCTCGGTGGTGAACATGGTGAGCAGGTAGAAGAACAGCAAGATCCCGCCCAGCCCGATCAGGCTGGCCAGCGGCGGCAGCAGCAGCATAGCGGCCAGCTGCACCACCTGCAGCCCCAACATGATGATCTGCAGCCAGACCACCAGCACGATGGCATCGTCCAGGCTACCGGTGCCACCGGCCAGCCGGCCGATAACATACATGCCCCAGATCAGCACCATGAGCACCGCCAGCTGCAGAACGCCCATGGCCAGCGGGTTGTGCAGCAGGCTGCCCCCCATCATCATCCCACCCGGAATGCCGCTCAGAAGCAGCGTCAGTTCGGACAGCAGAACCGAGAGCACCACCACCAGCAGCACCGCCTCCCAGCGGCTGCGGCGCGGGAGCTGCACCGCCATCGCCCGCCGCGCACCCTCGCGCGGGTCGCGCACAGTATCGACCATTGCCGAAACCAGACCCTTCAGATCGAAATTCACCCGCCCTCTCTCCTGCTTTCCGCCTCGATCAATGATTGTATCCAGATCACGAGAAAGGCCAGGAGCGCAATGGCCCCCGTGACGGAAAGTTGGATCCCGGGGCCGATGAAGCCGGCCACCAGCCCCACCAGAAGCCACAGCGGCGAGGCCGCCAGCAGCGCCCAGAACAACGCCAGCCGCGCCCCGAACCAACTGCCCCGGCCGCCGAAAACCCGTGCCACCATGTGGCTGAGCGCGGCGATCAGGTAAAAGGCCAGCGGCGCCACGAAGAGCCAGCCGAACAGCGCCCCCCCCAGCCGCACGTCAAGCGGCATGGAAGGATCGAAGAAGGCCTCGCGGCTCAGCCTCGGCCACTGGCCGACGAAGATGATGAGGCAGGCGACGATCAGGAAGATCAGCGCCCGGTCCTCGCGCACCCCCAGCGCAAGATGCCGGCGCATCACTTCGCGCGGGCGGCGCCAGGAGCGGATGATGTCGCGGGTGACGCTCATGCTTCAGTGCCGGTGGCGGGCCAGCCAGGCCTGCAGCCGGGCCAGGATGTCGTCGGCGATCGCCTCGTCTTCGATCTCGTCGATGGCTTCGGCGAGGAAGGCGATCACCAGCAGGTCCTGCGCCTCGTCCCGGGGCACCCCGCGCGAGCGCAGGTAGAACATGGCGGTCTCGTCGATCGCCCCGGAGGTGGAGCCGTGCGAGCAGATCACGTCATCGGCGTAGATTTCCAGCTCGGGCTTGGCCAGGAACTGGCTGTCGTCGTCGAGCAGAAGCGCCTGGCTGATCTGGTAGCCGTCGGTCTTCTGGGCCCCGGGTTTCACCAGGATCTTGCCCTGGAACACCCCCACCGCACCGTTGCGCAGCACCTTCTTGAACACCTGCCGGCTTTCGCATTCCACCGCGTCGTGGGTGATGAAGACGGTGTCGTCATGGTGGAAGTCGGCATCGCCCAGCGCGGCGCCGGCCACATGGGCCACGGCATTGTCGCCGGTCAGTTCGATGACGGTTTCGTTGCGGGTGAGCTTGCCGTTGACGGTGAGCGTGAAACTCTTGAAGATGCTTTTTTCACCGAGCCGGGCGAAGATGTGGGTGGCGGCGCGGCGCTCGTGGTCGCGGCCCTGGGCGCGCACATGATGGAAGGCGCCGCCATCGGCCACATCCACCTCCAGCACCTTGTTGAAACGCGCCGCCGCCGGCCCGTTTTCCAGCAGCGTCATCTCGGCCCCCTCCTCGACCCGCACCAGATGGTGCAGCACTGCGTCGGAGGTTTCGGACCGGTGCAGATAGATCAGCGACACCGGCCTGGGCGCCTTGCCGGTGACCCGGATCACGATGCCGTCGGTGGCGGCCGCGGTGTTCAGCGCCGCCAGCGGACGCGGCACCGGCGACTGGCCGCGCGCCTCGAGCACGCCATAGAGATCCTTCGCCCAGTGGATGTCGCGGGCGGCGGTCTCGGCGAGGCGCTCGATCTCGATCCCGGCCATGGACAGATCATCCGAGGCCTCCGGATCGAACACCCCGTCGACGAAGACCACCTTCAGCCGGTCCACCTCGGAAAAGGGCATCGGTTCGCGCGGGTCGAACAGGGCGGCGGGCTCGGGCGCGGGGGCGTTGAGCGTGGCCGGATCGGTGTAGCGCCAGTATTCGTCGCGCCGGGCCGGCAGGCCCGTCTCGCGCAGCCGCGCCAACGCCTCTTCGCGCGCCCTGGTGGCCCAGCCCGCGCCAGCGGGAAGCTCGAGCGCGGCCAGCCGCGCCTCGGTGGCCGTCCGTTTCGCCTGCGCCAGCGCCATCATGCCACCTCCGCGAGGATGTCGGCATAGCCGTGGTTCTCGACCTCCAGCGCCAGCTCCGGCCCGCCGGTCTTGACGATCCGGCCGCCGGCCATGATGTGCACCACGTCCGGCCGGATGTGATCGAGCAGCCGCTGATAGTGGGTGATCACCAGAAACGCCCGGCCCTCGTCGCGCAGGGCGTTGACGCCCTCGGCCACCAGCTTCATGGCATCCACGTCAAGGCCCGAATCGGTTTCGTCGAGGATGCACATCTTCGGCTCCAGCATCGCCATCTGCAGGATCTCGTTGCGCTTCTTCTCGCCGCCCGAGAAACCCACGTTGACCGGGCGCTTGAGCATCTCGGAATCGATCTTCAGCTGCTTCGCCCTGGCACGGATTTCCTTGAGGAATTCGCCGGCCGAAAGCTCCTCCTCGCCGCGCGCCTTGCGCTGGGCATTCACCGCGGTGCGCAGGAAGGTCATGTTGCCCACCCCGGGGATTTCCACCGGATACTGGAAGGCCAGGAAAAGGCCCGCGGCGGCGCGTTCCTCGGGCTCCATCTCCAGCAGGTCGGCGCCATCGAGCGTGGCCGTGCCCTCGGTGACCTCATAGCCCTCGCGCCCGGCCAGCACATAGGAGAGCGTGGATTTGCCCGAGCCGTTCGGCCCCATGATCGCATGCACCGTGCCCGCATCGACGGTCAGGTCCACGCCCTTGAGGATCTGCTTGTCCTCTTCTTCGAGTTTTACCTTGAGATTCCTGATTTCCAGCATGTGTCTTCCGTCCTGTGATGCGGTTGAATTACGTCACGCCGCCCGTCGCCGACAGGCCGCGGGGGGCGTTGGTGTTGCGATGATGGTGACGGCCCGGCCGCAGGTCGCGGCGCAGGCGGGGTGTCAGTTCAGCCGCAGGATGCGCGGCTTGGCCGGCTCCTCGCTCCGGGCGGGGGCCGGCTGCGGCAGCTCGTAGCTGGTGCCGGCCAGCAGCAGGGTGCGGGGGGCGGTGCCTTGCACGACCTCCTCCACCCAGGCGGGCGAGAACAGCGCCTCGAAGGGCGCAGGCTGCAGGTAGACCAGGTTGTGCATGCCCACCAGCATCGCCAGCGCGCCCAGCAACCGCGGCGGGGTGCGCAGCCAGCCCCCCGAGCGCAGCACCACCCGCAGCACCAGCAGCACCGCCAGCGCGCCGGCCGCATCCCAGGCCATGGCGGCCAGAGGCTCCTCGCCGGTCAGCCCCTCGCCGAGATAGCGAAAGCGGAAAAGCCGCACCGCCAGCACCGCCAGGGCGCCGGTCAGGAAGGCGGCCAGAACCGTGAAGGGCGACATCAGCACCTGTGCAAGGCTCGCCACTCCCAAAGACGGCACCCCCCCGCCACGGCGCGGCGCGGCCTCGCCGGCCACGCCGACGTAGATCTGCCTCATGGTGTTCGGCCCGCCCGCGGCGATCCGCTCCAGCCGCTTCTCGAACTCCGATTTCTGCCGGTTCCCTGAAATCATGGCCGCCTTCCGCGTTGCCCTTCACGCCCGCAGCTTGCAGGAATTTCCGGCGGAAATTGGGCCGCAGTGGCGCCTTTTTCTGAAAAGCGCCAGCCGCCATGGCCATCGAGGGCCGGGATATGAGCCTCACGGCCCCCATCAGCCGACCGACCCCTCCAGCGAGATCGCCACCAGCTGCTGCGCCTCCATGGCAAACTCCATCGGCAGGGCCTGCAGCACCTCCTTGGCAAAGCCGTTGACGATCAGCGCCAGGGCCTCTTCCTCGTCCATGCCGCGCGAGCGGCAGTAGAACAGCTGATCGTCGTCCACCTTCGAGGTGGTGGCCTCGTGCTCCACCCGGCTGGAATTGTTCTTCACCTCGATATAGGGCACCGTGTGCGCCCCGCATCTGTCGCCGATCAGCAGGGAATCGCACTGGGTGTAGTTGCGGCTGTTCTTCGCCTTCGGGTGCATCGAGACCAGCCCGCGATAGGTGTTCTGGGCGCGCCCGGCGCTGATGCCCTTGGACACGATCCGGCTTTTGGTGTTTTTGCCGAGGTGGATCATCTTGGTGCCGGTGTCGGCCTGCTGGTAGTTGTTGGTGATGGCGATGGAGTAGAACTCACCCTGGGACTCGTCGCCGCGCAGGATGCAGGAGGGGTATTTCCACGTCACCGCGCTGCCGGTCTCCACCTGCGTCCACATCACCTTGGAACGGTCGCCCCGGCAGTCGGCGCGCTTGGTGACGAAGTTGAAGATCCCGCCCTTGCCTTCCTCGTCGCCCGGATACCAGTTCTGGACGGTGGAATATTTCACCTCGGCATCCTCCAGCAGCACGATCTCGACTACCGCCGCGTGCAGCTGGGTGGTTTCGCGCCGCGGCGCGGTGCAGCCCTCCAGATAGCTGACGTAAGAGCCCTTGTCGGCGATGATCAGGGTGCGCTCGAACTGGCCGGTGTTCTCGGCGTTGATGCGGAAATAGGTGGACAGCTCCATCGGGCAGCGCACGCCGGGGGGCACGTAGACGAAGGAGCCGTCCGAGAACACCGCCGAATTCAGCGTGGCGAAGAAATTGTCGCTTTGCGGCACCACCGAGCCCAGATACTTGCGGACCAGTTCGGGGTGCTCGCGGATCGCCTCGGAGATCGAGCAGAAGATCACCCCCGCCTTGGCCAGCTCCTCCTTGAAGGTGGTGCCGACCGAGACCGAATCGAACACCGCGTCCACCGCCACCTTGCGCGCCTGCGCCGGGGCTTCCTCGGCGCCCTCGACCCCGGCCAGGATCATCTGCTCGCGCAGCGGAATGCCCAGCTTTTCGTAGGTGGCCAGCAGCTTGGGATCCACCTCGTCCAGCGACTTGGGCTTTTCCTGCATGCTCTTGGGCTTGGCGTAGTAATACTGATCCTGGTAGTCGATCTTCGGGTAGTGGACCATGGCCCATTCGGGCTCTTCCATCTGCTGCCAGCGGCGGAAGGCGGACAGGCGCCATTCGGTCATCCACTCCGGCTCTTCGTTCTTCTTCGAGATCAGGCGCACGATCTCCTCGTTCAGGCCCTTGGGCGCGAACTCCATCTCGATCTCGGTCTCCCATCCGTGCTTGTACTTCCCGGCCATGGCCCGGACGGTTTCCACCGTTTCCCTGTCCACGCCCTCGCGGATGTCGTCTTCCATAACCGTCATGTCCCGTTCGCCTTTCTTCATTGTGTTCACGCCGCCTTCGCCAGAAATTCCCCGTGGGCCTTGCCCCAGCTTTCCACGAAGCGCAGAATCTCTTCCTTTGTTGTCGCAGGGCCGAGCGACAGGCGGATCGCGCTGGCGCTGGCCGTTTCGTCAAATCCCATCGCGCGCAGCACCCGGCTGGCGCGCACCTTGCCGCTGGAACAGGCCGAACCGGCCGAGATGGCGAAACCGGCCAGATCCATCTGCATCACCTGGGTCTCACCCTTCCAGCCGGGAACCACGATGCAGGTGGTGTTGGGCAGCCGCCGCGCGCCGCCCCCCGCGATCACCGCCTCGGGGGCCGCGGCACGCAGCCCCTCCTCGAGCATGTCGCGCAGCTTCGCCACGCGCTCCCAGACGCCGGCCTCGATGTCGCGCACCGCCGCCCTGGCCGCGGCCGCGAACCCGGCGATGCCGATCAGGTTCTCGGTGCCCGAGCGCCGGCCCATTTCCTGGCCGCCGCCGCGGATGCGCGCCTCGACCTCGATCCCCTGGCGCAGCACCAGCGCGCCCACGCCCTTGGGCCCGCCCAGCTTGTGGGCCGAGACCAGCGCCATCCCCGCGCCCAGCCAGTTGAAGGCCAGCGGCAGCTTGCCGAAGGCCTGCGTGGCATCGACCACCGCCAGCCCCTCGGGCAGATCCTGCACCACGCCGGTCTCGGAGTTGGCCAGCTGCAGGGTGCTCCGGCCCGGCTCTTCCACCCGCACCCGGCCTTCGCTGTCGGCCTGAAGGCTTTCCTCCGCCCAGGCGCGCACCGCGTCATGCTCGATGCCGGCGCAGCGCAGCCCCCGCCCGGCCAGGGCCAGAGCCGCCGCCTCGGTGGCCCCGGAGGTGAACACGATATCCGCCCCCCCCGCCCCCAGCGCCTCGGCCAGATCCGCGCGCGCGCGCTCCAGCAGGGCCCGGGCGGCGCGCCCCTCGGCATGGACGCTGGACGGGTTGCCCAGCACCTCCATCGCCGCGATCATCGCCGCGCGCGCCTCTTCGCGCAGGGGCGCGGTGGCGTTCCAGTCCAGATAGGCCCGCCCGCCCGTCCTGTGGCGCGGGGCGGTCATGTCTCGTCCACCACGCGGAACAGGGTCGGCACCGCCGGGCAGGGGCAAAGCTCGTTTTCCACCACGTCCGACAGGCGGGTCTGGTGGAGAAAGACGAAGACATGGGCCGAAAGACACTCCCACAGCCGGTTCGTCATGGACTGCTCGCGCGTGCCCGACATCCCGCCCGAGGCCCCGGCGCCGGTTTCCAGCGCCGAGACGGTCTCGTCCACCGCCTCGAGCACTTCCGAAACCCGGATCTTGGAGGCCGGGCGCGCCAGCCTGTAGCCGCCGCCGGGGCCGCGCACCGATTCCACCAGCCCCGCCCGGCGCAGCTTCACGAACAGCTGCTCCAGATAGGGCAGCGAGATGTTCTGCCGGGTCGAGATTTCGGCCAGTGAGGAAAGGGAATCATGCGGCTGGCCGGCCAGATCGGCCAGCGCGACCATCGCATATCGTCCTTTCGTGCTGAGTTTCATGCCTCAACCCCGCAATTTCATTGACCTTCGGCAGCTGGAACATTACCTGACTACCGACCCGCAGCCGCCTCGCGCGGCCGCAAAATTAGAATTGTTCTAAGGTGTCCGAGCAAATTCGTCAAGAATTCCTGCGGACATCTGGCGCAAAGGCAGAGAAAACGATGCCCGAAGTGATTTTCCCTGGCCCCGAGGGCCGCCTTGAAGGCCGATATCACCCGCAGAAGGCCAAGGACGCGCCGATCGCGATCGTCCTGCATCCGCACCCGCAGTTCGGCGGCACGATGAACAACCGTGTGGTCTACAACCTGCACTACGCCTTCTACAACATGGGCTTCACGGTGCTGCGCTTCAATTTCCGCGGCGTGGGGCGCAGCCAGGGCGAGTATGATCAGGGCGTGGGTGAACTGTCGGATGCGGCTTCGGCGCTCGACTACCTGCAGTCGATGAACCAGAACGCCAAGCATTGCTGGGTGGCCGGTTTCTCCTTCGGCGCCTGGATCGGGATGCAGCTTCTGATGCGCCGGCCCGAGATCACCGGATTCGTCTCGGTGTCGCCGCCGGCCAACATGTATGATTTCTCCTTCCTCGCCCCCTGCCCGGCCTCGGGGCTGATCATCAACGGCTCCGCCGACCGCGTCGCCCCGCCCAAGGACACCCGCGCGCTGGTGGAAAGGCTGCACGAGCAGAAGGGGATCACCATCACCCACGAGGAAATCGAGGGCGCGGGGCATTTCTTCGAGGATCCGCACATGGAAACCATGATCGGGAAGGTGGACGAATACGTGCGCCGGCGCCTGACCGAAACCACGCGCTGAACCGGCGCGTCCCGGCCCGGGGCGCCCCCTCCCTGGGGGGCGGCTTGCGCAAAGGGAAGACGGATCGCGGCCCGGGGGAACGGTATGCAACAGCATACCATCTTTCATTCACCGGGGCTTTGCGCTAAGAGGCGCCAAGTTTTCCGATTCACGTTCATGCAACAACGAGGCCGTCCATGCAGAAGATCAAAGTCGAAAACCCCGTCGTCGAGCTCGACGGCGACGAGATGACCCGGATCATCTGGCATTTCATCAAGGAAAAGCTGATCCTGCCCTATCTGGACATCGACCTGAAATACTATGACCTGTCGATCCAGAAGCGCGACGAGACCGACGACCGGATCACCGTGGACGCGGCCAACGCAATCAAGAAATACGGCGTGGGCGTGAAATGCGCCACCATCACCCCCGACGAGGCGCGGGTGGAGGAATTCGGCCTCAAGAAGATGTGGCGCAGCCCCAACGGCACCATCCGCAACATCCTCGGCGGCGTGGTGTTCCGCGCCCCGATCATCTGCCGCAACGTCCCGCGCCTGGTTCCGGGCTGGACCAAGCCGATCGTGATCGGCCGCCACGCCTTCGGCGACCAGTACCGCGCCACCGATTTCCGCTTTCCCGGCAAGGGAAAGCTGACCATCCGCTTCGTCGGCGAAGATGGCGAGGTGATCGAGCACGAGGTGTTCGACGCGCCGGGCTCGGGCGTGGCCCTGGCCATGTACAACCTCGACGATTCGATCCGCGATTTCGCCCGCGCCTCCTTCAACTACGGGCTCGACAAGGGCTGGCCGGTGTATCTGTCCACCAAGAATACCATCCTCAAGGCCTATGACGGCCGCTTCAAGGATCTCTTCCAGGAGGTATTCGACGCCGAGTTTGCCGAGAAGTTCGCCGAGAAGGGAATCACCTACGAACACCGGCTGATCGACGACATGGTGGCCTGCGCCATGAAGTGGAACGGCGGCTTCGTCTGGGCCTGCAAGAACTACGACGGCGACGTGCAGTCCGACACCGTGGCGCAGGGGTTCGGCTCGCTGGGGCTGATGACCTCGATCCTGATGACCCCGGACGGCAAGACGGTGGAGGCCGAGGCCGCGCACGGCACCGTGACACGCCACTACCGCCAGCACCAGAAGGGCGAGGCCACCTCGACCAACTCCATCGCCTCGATCTTCGCCTGGACCGGCGGTCTCAAGCACCGGGCCAAGCTCGACGGCAACGAGGCGCTGAAGAATTTCGCCGAGACGCTGGAGCGCGTCGTGGTGGAAACCGTGGAATCGGGCTTCATGACCAAGGACCTGGCGCTGCTTGTGGGCCCCGATCAGAAATGGCTGACCACCGAAGGATTCCTGGAGAAGGTGGACGAGAACCTGAAAAAGGCGCTCGGCGCCGCCTGATCCCGGCTTTCCGGAACGGTGCAGACGGGGCTCCTCGGGGCCCCGTTTTGCATTTCCCGACTCACGGATGCTCAAAACCTGTGGCGATGTCACAAGATTTGCGCCAGAGTCCTCCGGTGAAAACACGGACAGGATGAGGCCCATGCACTACGTTTGTCTCGTTCTGGCCATCCTTGCCGAAACCGTGGGCACCAGTGCGCTGCAGGCCAGCCAGCAATTCACCCGACCGGGCCATCAGCGCTGGTGGTGATCGGCTACACGCTGTCGTTCTGGTTCATGGCGCTGACTCTGAAGGTAATGCCGGTCGGCTACCTGATCTTCGGCCAGCGCCTGGATTTTCCGGCTCTGGCCGGCATCGCCCTGATCTTGCTGGGTATCCTGGTGATCCACCTGTTTTCGAACACCACATCAAACGCATGAAAAACGCCGCACAAGACGCGGCGTTCTCACAGTTTTTCATA
>JALSGY010000283.1 GCA_026982515.1 Paracoccaceae bacterium | reverse complement strand
GATGGCTCGCCGCATGCGAAAGGTTGGCATGTTCATAGACGGCGACGAAATAGGTGAGCTGCTTGATATCCATGACCATAGCATTCTAGAATCCAGAACGATCTTTTCCAAACATTGTATTTTTCGGATGGCAGGCGGGGGCCTAACATCGGGGCCGGAACGCGATCTGCTGCCGGATACCCCATGACAGGCGATCTGCCCTTGAAAGACATCCGTGTCGTCGAGATGAGCCACATGATCATGGGGCCGGCCTGCGGCATGATCCTGGCCCAGCTGGGCGCCGAGGTGATCAAGGTGGAGCCCCCCTCGGGTGACAAGACGCGCAACCTGCGCGGCATGGGCACGGCCTTCTTCCCGCTGTTCAACCGCGGCAAGCGCTCGGTGGTGCTCGACATGCAGACGGCCGAAGGCCGCGAGGCGCTGGATGCGCTGCTGGCCAGCGCCGACGTGTTCATCGAGAATTTCCGCGACGGCCAGCTGGAACGCCAGGGAATCCGCACCGGGGAGCTACGCGAAAGATACCCGCGCCTGATCATCGCCGGGCACAAGGGGTTCCTCTCCGGCCCCTACGAGCACCGCCCCGCACTTGACGAGGTGGTGCAGATGATGACCGGGCTGGCGATGATGACCGGCTCTCGGGAAAGGCCGCTGCGGGTGGGATCTTCGGCCAATGACATCATGGGCGGCATGTTCGGAGTGATCGGCATCCTGACCGCGCTGATGGAACGCGAGAAGACGGGCAAGGGGCGCGAGATACGCATCGGCCTGTTCGAGAACTGCCTGTTCATGGTGGCCCAGCACATGGTGCAGCACGAACTGACGGGAGAACCCTCGGTGCCGATGCCGCTGCGTGCCCATACCTGGCCGATCTACGACATCTTCACCAGCCGCGACGGCGAAAAGATCTTCATCGGCGTGGTCACCGACGGCCACTGGCGCGCCTTTTGCGAAAGCTTCGATCTGCCCGAGCTTCTGGAAGACGAGGCCCTGCGCGACGCCACCGCACGGATCAGGGCCCGCCCGCGCACCCTGCCGCTGGTGGCCGAGCGCATCGCCCGCCACGACATGGCCACCCTGACCGGCAGGCTGGACCGGCTGAACATTCCCTTCGCCCGCATCAACCGCCCCGAGGACATGTTCCACGACCCGCATGTGCTGCGCCCTGGCGGGCTTGTCACCTCCACCAACGTGGACGGGCGGCGCTTTCGCACCCCGGCCCTGCCGCTGGAGATGGATGGCCGGGGCCTGGGCGAAGGGCTGGACGTGCCGGCGCTGGGGGCCGACACCGAGGAGGTGCTGGCCGGGCTGGGGCTGAGACCGGAGGGCGCCGATGGCTGATGTGGCCCGCATCTACCCCCCGGGCCGGGTGAGCCTGCGCGAGGTCGGTCTGCGCGACGGGCTGCAGATGGTGGCGCAATGGCCCACCACGCGGGGCAAGCTGGAGTGGCTGCGGCGCGAACATGCGGCCGGGCTGCGCCATTTCGAGCTTGGCACCTTCCTGCCGAAGCAGCGCTACCCGCAATTTGCCGACATCAAGGAACTGGTGAAGGAGGCCGCCCGGCTGGTGGGCGCGCACGGCTCGGCGCTGGTACCCAACCTGCGCGGCGCCGAGGATGCGCTGGCCAGTGGGGTGGAGGAAATCCACTGCGTGATCTCGGCCAGCGAGGCGCACAACCTCGCCAACCTGAACCGTACGCAGGAGGAAACGCTGCGCGGCATCGGCGAGATCATCGCCTTGGCGCGGCAGGCTGAGCGGCCGCCGGTGGTGGGCGTGGGCATCGCCATGAGCTTCGGCTGTTCCATCTCGGGGCCGGTGGATCCGGAAACCGTGCTGGGCCTGGCCGGGCTGTGCTACGGGATGGGGGCGGATATCGTCGCGCTTGCGGATACGGTGGGACATGCCGGCCCCAGGCAGGTGGAGCACCTGGTCCGCGGCATCCGGCGCCTGGCCGGCGACCGCCCCTTCGGGGTGCATCTGCATGACACCCGCGGCCTGGGGCTGGCCAACGCGGCAGCGGCCCTGCACGAGGGGGTGCGGATGCTCGATGCCTCGCTCGGCGGGCTTGGCGGCTGCCCGGCGGCACGCACGGCCACCGGCAACATCGTGATGGAAGACCTGGTGTTCCTTTGCGAAAAAAGCGGCTTCGACACCGGAATCGATCTGGAGGCCCTGATCTCGGTACGCGAGGTGCTCGAGCGCGAGATGCCCGGCGAGCCCCTTCACGGGGCGCTGGCCAGGGCGGGCCTGCCGAAGGCCGGTGGGGCGCCATGAACGCAGGAACGAGTGAACCATAATCAATCACAAGCAAGGGAGAGAGAAAGATGAAGATATGGAAAGCAATGGCCGCAGGGCTGGCCCTGACGCTGGGGACGGCGGGGATATCCGCCGCCACCGAAACCAAGGTGATGCGCTGCAGCCACCAGTTGCCGCCGGCCCACCACATCGCCAAGGTCATCGACCGCTGGGCGGCCGAGATCGAGACCCTCTCGAAAGGCGAGATCGACGTGCAGATCTTCGGAGCCAACAGC
>JALSGY010000282.1 GCA_026982515.1 Paracoccaceae bacterium | reverse complement strand
CTATCCGGCCCGTCACGCCCTTCATTCTTCGGATCGTTTCGCCGAAGACTGCGGGCTGGAGGGGGCCCCGCTGGATGACTGGCTGACCTTCCACCTTGTATTCGGCAAGTCAGTGCCGGACATCTCGCTCAATGCGGTGGCCAATCTCGGCTATGCCGAGGGGCGCTGGCTGAAACCTGTGCGCCCCGGCGACACCCTGCGCGCGGTGAGCGAGGTCATCGGTCTGAGGCAGAACTCCAGCGGCAAGAGCGGTATCGTCTGGGTGCGGACCACCGGGCTGAACCAGTTTGACGAACCGGTGTTGAGCTATGTGCGCTGGGTGATGGTGCGCAAGCGCAACCCCAGCGCGCCGGCGCCTGTTGCCTGCATTCCGCAATTGGCCGGCCATGTGGCGGCGAAAGATCTGGTGATTCCGGAGGGGCTGGACTTCCTGCAATACGATTTCGCACTGGCCGGAGAGCCGTACCGGATGGCCGATTACGAGATCGGCGAGCAGATCGACCACCGCGACGGGGTGACCATCGAGGAGGCCGAACACATGCTGGCCACCCGTCTGTGGCAGAACACCGCCCGGGTGCATTTTGATACCACCCTGCGCCCGGACGGGCGTAGGCTGATCTATGGCGGGCATGTGATCAGCCTGGCACGGGCGCTGTCGTTCAACGGGCTGGCCAATGCGCAGATGGTCGTCGGGCTGAACGGGGGCGTTCATGCCAACCCCTGTTTTGCAGGCGATACCGTGCGCGCGTGGTCGGAGGTGCTCGACAAGGCCGAGACCGCGGCCCCGGGCGTCGGGGCGATCCGCCTGCGGCTGGTGGCGGTGCGCGATGGCGCACATCCCTTCGCCCTGCGCGACGAGGCGGGAAACTACTTGCCCGAGGTGCTTCTGGACCTCGATTACTGGGCCTTGATGCCTTTGTGACCGCATAAGTGATCACACTTGTCATTCAAGTGATCACAAAAGGAAATTTCCCGTGAAAATTTTACCAATTTTTCGGGGATTTCCCGTCTGGGCGGGTGACTCGCGGGAAAATCCGGCTATCACGGTGCGCAGGAAACGACATGCGCAAAGCACAGGAAGGAAGCACATCATGCCTGATGCCCACGAGAGCAACCGTCCGCTTTCCCCGCATCTTTCGGTCTACCGGCCGCAGATCTCCATGGTGTCCTCGATCCTCACCCGAATCACCGGCATCAGCCTGCTTGCGGGCGGGCTGCTGGTGATCTGGTGGTTTCTCGCCGCGGCGGTCTCGCCCGAGGCCTTCGCCCTGGCGGACGGGGCGCTGACCTCATGGCCGGGCGATCTGGTGATGCTCGGCTCGCTCTGGGCGCTGTGGTACCACTTCCTGACCGGGCTGCGGCATCTCTACTGGGATACCGGGCGCGGCCTTGACCTGCCCACGGCGAAGATGCTGGGCTGGGCGGCGGTGTTCGGCTCCTTCATCCTGACGGCCCTGACCGTCGTTCTCGTCTAGGGGGTGACAATGGCTTTCCTGACCGACCGCAAGCGTGCCACCGGGCTGGGCTCAGCCCGCAACGGAACCGATCACCGCTGGACCATGACGGTCAGTGCCGTGGCGCTGGCCATCCTGGTGCCGCTGTTCGTCTTTACCTTCGGGTCGATGCTGGGCCGGCCCCATGAAGAGGTGCTGGCCTATTTCGCGCATCCCTTCCCGGCGCTGGTGGCGGTGCTGACTCTGGTCACCGGCTTCATGCATTTCCGCCACGGCGTGCGTGTCGCCATCGAGGATTACACCCATGGCCTGGTGCGCGAATATCTGATCATCGCGATGAACATCATCAGCTTTGGCGCGGCAGCGGTGGCCATCTTCGCCATTGCCCGGCTGGCGCTTTGAGGAGCTAACAGGATCATGGCAGCTTACGAATACGAGACGCACAACTACGATGTGGTGGTGGTCGGCGCCGGCGGCGCGGGCCTGCGCGCCACGCTGGGCATGGCCGAGCAGGGGCTGCGCACCGCCTGCGTGACCAAGGTCTTTCCCACCCGCAGTCACACCGTGGCCGCCCAGGGCGGCATTGCCGCATCCTTGGGCAACATGGGGCCCGACAACTGGCAGTGGCACATGTATGACACGGTAAAGGGCAGCGACTGGCTGGGCGACATCGACACCATCGAATACGTCACCCGCGAGGCGCCGCGCGCCGTCTACGAGCTGGAACATTACGGCGTGCCCTTCTCGCGCACCGAAGAGGGCAAGATCTATCAGCGCCCCTTCGGTGGCCACACGACCGAGTTCGGCGAGGGCCCCCCGGTGCAGCGCACCTGTGCCGCCGCCGACCGCACCGGGCATGCCATGCTGCATACGCTCTACGGGCAGTCGCTGAAGCAGAACGCCGAATTCTACATCGAGTATTTCGCGCTCGATCTCATCATGTCGAATGATGGCACCTGCACCGGGATCATGGCCTGGAAGCTCGATGACGGCACGCTGCACCGTTTCAACGCCAAGCTGGTGGTGCTGGCCACCGGCGGGGCCGGGCGCACCTATTTCAGCGCCACCTCGGCGCAC
>JALSGY010000281.1 GCA_026982515.1 Paracoccaceae bacterium | reverse complement strand
TATGGCCGCGACGTAGGCGAGGCGCTCAAGGCCATGGCCGAACGCCTCGACATGCAGGATCTGCGCTTCCTTGCGGTGGCGGTGAGCATCCAGCAGACCTCGGGCGGCAACCTGGCCGAGATCCTCGACGGGCTGGCCAAGGTGATACGGGCGCGCTTCAAGCTGTTTCGCCGGGTCAAGGCCATTACCGCCGAGGCGAAATGGTCCGGCATGTTCCTGTCCTTCTTTCCGGTCGCCGCGCTGGTCGGCATCAACGTGATCCAGCCCAACTACTACGACGACGTGAAGGAAACCGCCGTCTTCATCCCCGCGGCACTTGTCGTGGCCGGCTTTCTGGTGGCCAACGTGTTCGTCATGCGCGCACTTGTGAACATCAAGGTGTAGGGGAACAGCATGCTGGAAACACTTCAGAAATACGTAGAGGAGCAGATCGCCCAGCTGGGCCCCTTCGCCCCGGTCCTCGGGATTGGCCTCCTGGGGCTGTTCCTGGTTCTGCTCACCTTGCCGTTCCTGCTTGGAAAACGCACCGATCCGCTCGACAAGCTGCGTGAAGCCAGCCGCCAGGCAACGCTCGAGCAGCCCGAGGCGAAGCAGCTCAGGACCACGTCGAAGAACGACAAGCTGGAAAAATACGCCGATTTCCTGGAGCCTAGGAACGAAGAAGAATACTCGGCCGTCCGTCTGAAGCTCCTGCAGGCGGGCTATCGCTCCAGGAATGCGGTGCGCACCTATCACTTCGCCCAGTTCGCCCTCGGGATCGGACTTCTGCTGGTCGGCATCCTGCTGGCCGTCATGGAAAGCGCCACCGGCGATCCCACCACGCAGAAGCTGATGATCACCGCCTTGGGGCCCGGTGTCGTGGGCTACATGCTGCCGAAGTACTGGGTGACAAAGCGCCAGCAGAAGCGGCAGGAGGAAATCGTCAACGGCTTTCCCGATTCGCTCGACATGATGCTGGTCTGCGTCGAGGCGGGCCAGTCTCTCGATCAGTCGATCAACCGGGTGGCCAAGGAAATCCGCGCTGGTTATCCGGCGCTGGCCGACGAATACGAGATCGTTGCCCACGAGATGAAGGCCGGCAAGGACCGGGTTCAGGTGCTGCGCGACATGGCCGAACGCGCCGGCGTGCCGGATGTCTCCAGCTTCGTGACGGTTCTCATCCAGTCGGCCTCCTTCGGCACCTCGATCGCCGAGGCGCTGCGGGTCTATGCCTCTGAGATGCGTGACAAAAGAGTCATGCGGGCTGAAGAAAAGGCAAATACCTTGCCCACCAAGATGACACTCGCCACTATGATGCTGACCGTGCCGCCGCTTCTGATCATCCTGATCGGGCCGTCGGTCTATGAAATCTACGTGACCTTGCAGAACGCGAACTTCTGATCCGATGCGAAAAAAATGGGTGGGTCTGGGTCTGGCCTTCGGGCTGCTGGCCGCTTGCGAGGGCGCAGGCGGCCTTCGCCCGTTGTCCGATGGACCCTATGCCCCCTTCGGGGTGAACACCAGAGAGCAGTCGGTCGACGGGTTGCTGGTGGGCCATCGGCTGATGGCTGCGGGCGAATACGAGCTGGCGCTGAAGGCCTACCTGCGCGGCGCCGCCGAACAGGGCATGACGGCGGATGTGCTTTCCGCGCTCGGCTCGGCCAACCTCATGCTGGGCCGCCTGGGGCAAGCCGAGAAGCTGCTCAGACAGGCGGTCAAGGCCGATGAAACCTTCCCCCCCGCCTGGAACAATCTGGGCGTGGTGCTGATGGAGCAGGGCCGCTACGCCGAGGCGGCCCGCGTCTTCCAGACCGCTTTCGCGCTGGACAGTGGCGAAAGTGCCGAAATTCGTGCAAATCTGCAACTGGCACTCGAAAAACTCGAAAACCCCGCCTATGATGACCCCGAAAAATACAATTTCGCACTGGTGCGGCGCGGACGAGGTGAATACCTGCTTCTGTCCACACCGGAATAAGCGAATCGAGCAGCAGAGGACGCAGGCAAATGCGCCAACCGGTTTTCGTTATGCTGTGCCTCGGCGCGGCAGTCGCCCTTTCGGCCTGTGAAAAGAATACCAATGCGGATGTGGAACAGGCAATCCGGGGCGTGAACGTCATCGACGAAAGCAACCTCAACGACATCATGCTGACGGCGGCGGATCCCGAAGAGGCCGTTGCCTATTTCCGGCGCACCCTTTCGGAGAACCCCGACCGGATCGATCTGATGCGGGGCCTGGGCCTGTCGCTGATCCGCGCCAGGAAGCCGGCCGAGGCGGCGGCGATCTGGGCCCGGGTCGTCACCCTGGACGAGGCCACCAACGAGGATCGCGTCAACTACGCCGACGCGCTGATCCGCAAGGGGGACTGGGACGCCGCCGAGAAAGAGCTGGATGCCGTCCCGCCGACCTACGAGACCTACAAACGCTACCGGCTTGAGGCGATGATCGCCGACAGCAACGAAGAGTGGGAAAAGGCCGACAGTTTCTACGAGATCGCCGTGGGGCTGACCACCACACCCTCCGGGGTGCTCAACAACTGGGGCTACTCCAAGCTGACACGCGGGGAATATGCCGAGGCCGAAAAGCTGTTCGCCG
>JALSGY010000280.1 GCA_026982515.1 Paracoccaceae bacterium | reverse complement strand
CTCGCGCCGGACCATGGGCATCATCCGCCAGAACATCACCCTGTCGCTGGCGGTCAAGGCGCTGTTCGTGGTGCTGACGATGTTCGGCATGGCCTCCATGTGGGGCGCGATCGCCGCCGACGTGGGGGTTTCGCTGCTGGTGGTGGCCAATGCGCTGCGGCTGCTGCGGCTGCAGGGCCAGGCCGCAGGCACCGCCTGAGACCATATCCCTTTTACGGGAAGCGGGACAGGCTGCGGGATACCCCTCGCGGCCTGCCCATGTTCCTGTCAGGCATGGCCGGCTCTGATCTTGCGGGATTGTCACGATTTGAGAAGGTGATCTGGTGGAGCCGAGGGGAATCGAACCCCTGACCTCGTCATTGCGAACGACGCGCTCTCCCAACTGAGCTACGGCCCCGACCGGCGGACATGTGATCCATCACCGCAAGATTGTCAAGCGCCACTGCCTGTGCCGCCATGCAGGATCGGGCCGCCCGGCACGGGACGAACCGAAGACGGTATCAGGCACCGACCGTCACGTTGGCACGCACGAAACGCTCGATGTCCGCTGCCGGGCGAGCACCGGCCAGGCGCGACACCTCCTTGCCCTTGTGAAACAGGATGAGCAGCGGAATGCCGCGGATGTTGCGCTCGGCCGAGACCTGGGGATACTGCTCGGTGTTGATCTTGGCGAAACGCACCCCCGGCGCCAGGGCCTGGGCGGCACGGGCGAATTCAGGTGCCATCATCCGGCACGGGCCGCACCACGGGGCCCAGAAATCGACGATCAGTGGCAGATCGTCGGTACGGATCATCTTCTTGAGCACCTTCGGCTCCAGCTCGGCCACTTTCCCGTCGGCCAGTTTCGCACCGCAGGTGCCACATTTGGGGCCGGCAGACAGTTTCCCGGCGGGCACGCGGTTTCCCTGGCCACACTGGGCGCAGGTGATCTTGACGGCATCGCTCATGATGCGGGCTCCTGATAAATTCGTTTTCACGAATATATGATCGGGCGCCGTTGTTTCAATGCCGCTGGTGGAACAGGGCTTGCCGTCTCAGCCCGCGCCGATCCGGATGATCGTATCGGTCTTGAACTCGTAGGGCGGCAGATCGAGGTTGCGCGGCGCGGGGCCACGGCGCACCCGCCCGGCGGTATCGTAGATCGAGCCGTGACAGACGCAGAACCAGCCCTTCCACTTGCCGGTGGGGTCGCCCTCCTTCTGCCCCAGGGGAATGCAGCCCAGATGGGTGCACACCCCGATCACCACCAGCCACTCCGGGCGCTGGGCGCGCTCGGCGTCGGTGGCCGGGTCGATCAGGTCGGGATTGTCATCGTCGGCCCGGGCGAGCGCGATGCGCTCTTCGGTGCGGTGGTCGATGAAGATGGGCCGTTGCGCCCAGGTGAGAGTGATCCGCGCACCGAGAGGCACGTCCGAGACGTCGACCTCGATATTGGCCAGCGCCTTGACATCGGCGCTTGGGTTCATCGCATTGATCAGCGGCCAGACGGCGGCCCCGGTAGCCACCGCACCGGCAGCGGCCGTGGCATAGTAGAGAAAATCCCGCCGGCTGCCCGATCCTTGCGGGGAAGGTGCCTGGATGTCGGTATCGGTTGCCATGTCGCTTACTCCTTGAAGCCTTGGCTGCTTGCCGGTCGTGCCGCACGCTTTGCGGCCTCGCGGGCACGTTCCGGATCGGGCGGCCCGAGGGAATGCATGGCCACTGCGAACCGGCCCGCGAGGTCCGCCGAGGGAGGTTGCCTGTCGCCCGGCAACTGCTTGCGAGAAGGGAGGCGGCAACAACCGGCACAACAAAGGTAGCGCCTCCAGCAACTGGAAGGTCAAGGATCGGAACCGGAATTTCAGCCTTGGTGCAAAGGCAAGCGGCTTCACGAAGTTGTGAGAGATGCTCGCCTTGAGCTTCCCTCTGCTGGAACCCCCATCTCCGCCTCATGCTTGAAGTTTCAAATATGCAAATGAAAGGATATGAGCATGAGACACCGGAAACCGCGCTCCGCCGCCGCCCTCGGCCTGGCCCTTGCGGCAGCCCTCGTGGCCGCACCGGCGACAGCGGATGTGATCATCCCCGAGGGCAGCACCGGCACCGCCCTGCGGCTGGATGGCAACTTCCAACCCATCGGCCGTATCCAGGGTCTGGGCAATGTGCACGGCATGGACACCGCACTCAGCCGTGGCCTGCTGGTGAGCGCCTCGCTCGATGAACAGCCCCGCTCGGAAATCGCCAGGCCCGCCAGCATGGGCGAGGACGAACATGCCAAGCACCACGCCAAATCCGGCAATAAGGCAATGGCAGAGGGCGATATCTCGCTGGTGCGGCTGGTCAGTATCGAAACCGGAAAGATCGTCCGCCAGATCGAAGTGCCCGGCATGGTCCATCATGTGACCGTGGGCGCCAATGACCGCTACGCGGTTCTCACCCACCCCTCGCTCGATGCGGTTTCGGTAATCGACCTGGAAACCAACGAGGTGACCGCCACCATCGCCACCGGCCCGAACCCCAACTACGCGGTCTACGACCCCGAGACGGGTACATTCTTCGTCTCCAACGCCGGCAACGCCACGATCAGCCAGGTCGAT
>JALSGY010000279.1 GCA_026982515.1 Paracoccaceae bacterium | reverse complement strand
GATCGCCGCCGGCGGCAAGCAGATGGGTGGCGAAGCTGTGGCGCAGGGCATGGGGGGTGGCCGAGGCGGGCAGGCCGCATGCCATGCGCGCCCGTTCCATGACCCGCGCGACCTGCCGGGCGTTCAACTGCCCGCCGCGCACCCCGCGAAACAGGGGCGCGTCGGGTTCGGGCTCGAACGGGCACAGGGTGCGATAGCGCTCCACCGCCTCGCGTGCGATCGGGATCACCGGCACCAGGCGCTCCTTGCCGCCCTTGCCGCGAATGCGCAGGGCATCGGGCAGGGGCGCGTCCCGGCCGCGCAGCCCCAGCGCCTCGGAGATGCGCAACCCGCAGCCCCACAACAGCGTCACCACCGCCACGTCGCGCGCCGCCACCCAGGGCCGGTCGCCCAGGCCCGCGACGGTTTCCAGCATCCTGCGCGCGGCCCCCTCGTCCAGCGGGCGGGGCAGGCGGCGGGAAAACTTCGGGGCGCGGGCCGAGAGCACCGCCGTGGCATCGAACCCTTCCCGTTCGGCCAGCCAGCGGTAGAAGGATTTTACCGCCGACAGCGCGCGGGCCAGCGAGCGCGCCGACAGCCCCCGGCTGCGCTCGTGCGCCATCCATGCGCGCATGTCGGCCACACTCACGCAGCCGAGCGGCCCCAGCCCTGCCGGTTCACCAAGGTGGGAGCCGATGAAGGCGAGAAAACCCAGAAGATCGGCGCGATAGGCCTCGATGGTGTTGTCGGCGGCGCCGTCAAGCGCCTTCAGGCCCTTCAGCCACACCTCCAGCGCATCGCGTGCCGCGGGCGATATGTGGCCTATCCCAGCCAGCGCCGCATCACCCTTTCGAACGTCCCGCCGAAGAAGCCCAGCAGATCGGTGCCCTGGGTAGGCTTGAACTGGTGCGGATCTTCCGAGCCCAGCGCCAGCATCCCCGGCAACCGCCCCGGCCCGAGGTCAAGCCGCAGGCAGGCCTCCGAACGGATCCAGTCCGAGTTGCGCCCGTAGACGGAATCGTCCTGCGGCTGGATCTGGCGCAGCACCACCGGGCGCACCGGTGCCCGGCGCCCCTGGGTGAGGTAGCCGTCAACGAAGCCCCGGCCCACCACGGCGATTACCCCGTCCAGCCGGGCCAGTGCCTCTGCACCGTCGTTCTGCACGCTTTCCAGCACCAGGCGGATGCAGTCCACCCGCAGGATCTCGGCCACCTCGCCGCCGAGGTCTTCCAGGAAGGCGGGGAAATCCTCCGGCTCCAGCAGGCGCAGCACCGCGCGGTGCACCTGATTGGTTCCGGCGAGGTTCTCATAGGCCGCCGCGATCACCGAGCGGTGGGTGTCTTCCAGCCGGTCGAGCCGCTCTTCCAGCCGCTCCAGCGCCAGGCCGCGCAAGTCCACCACGTTGCCGCCCAGGGCCGAGCCGTTGGCCTCGAACAGGGCACGCATCACCTCGCGGTCATCGAGAATCACATCCGGGTCCTCGATGATCCGCCGCCGCAGATCATCGCCCGTGCTGGCTGTCTTGCTCATGCCTCTTCCTTGCAATGCTGCGCACGCGGGCGCGTATGCGGGAGGTTACAGGATCTTCTGTCCCGTTTTTTCCCAATCCTTGAGGAATCCGTCCAGCCCTTTGTCGGTCAGGGGGTGATTTGCCATCGCTTTGATCACCTTGGGTGGCGCGGTTGCCACATCGGCACCGATCAGGGCGGCCTGACTCATGTGATTGACCGAGCGGATCGAAGCGGCCAGGATCTGGGTTTCATAGCCGTAATTGTCGTAGATGCTGCGGATATCGGCGATCAGTTCCAGCCCGTCGAGGTTGATGTCGTCCAGCCGGCCGATGAAGGGCGAGATGAAGGTTGCCCCCGCCTTGGCCGCAAGCAGGGCCTGGTTGGCGGAAAAGCACAGCGTGACGTTGACCATGAAGCCCTCGCCGGTGAGCACCCTGCAGGCCTTCAGCCCGTCCCAGGTGAGCGGCACCTTGATGGCGATGTTGTCGGCGATTTTCGCCAGGCGGCGCCCCTCGGCAATCATCGCCTCGGCTTCCAGCGCCACCACCTCGGCCGAAACCGGCCCGTCGATCATGGCGCAGATCTCCTTGGTGACTTCCACAATGTCCCGACCTGATTTAAGGATCAGCGAGGGGTTGGTGGTCACCCCGTCGACCATGCCCAGCTCGTTGAGCTCGGCGATCGCTTCGACATCGGCGGTATCGACGAAAAATTTCATGGGGGCGTTCCTGCATTTGCTGTCCGAATTCGCACCAGCTTCTACCCCAGCCGGATGCTCGCCGAAAGCCCCAATGGCGGGGCGGGCCGATGGCTGAGCGCGGCTTCTTCGAAGCAGGCACGCTGGTGGCGGTGCTGACGGCGCAGCCGCTCGGCAGGCCGCTGGATTACGCCGCCCCCGAGGGCGGCTGCCATGCCGGTGCCTTTGTCGAGGTGCCGCTGGGGCCGCGCAGGGTGCCGGGTGTGGTCTGGGGGCCGGGGCGGGGAGATTGCGACCGCGCGAGGATCCGCCCCGTCAGCCGGGTGCTCGACGTGCCTCCGATGCGCGAGGAGATGCGCGAGTTTCTCATCCGCGCCGCCGACTATACC
>JALSGY010000278.1 GCA_026982515.1 Paracoccaceae bacterium | reverse complement strand
GCTCGTGGCCGAGATCGAGACGCTCGCCGAAAGGCTGGCGCAGGCCCGCGAGAGCATCACCCGCCGCTTCATCGGCCAGGGTCAGGTTGTCGACCTGGTGCTATCGGCGCTTCTGTGCGGCGGGCACGGGCTGCTGATCGGCCTGCCGGGGCTGGGCAAGACGCGGCTTGTGGACACGCTTTCCACGGTGATGGGGCTGGAAGGTGCGCGCATCCAGTTCACCCCCGATCTGATGCCCGCTGACATCCTCGGCTCGGAGGTGCTGGAGACCGCCGAGGACGGCTCGCGGGCCTTTCGCTTCATCAAGGGGCCGGTCTTCTGCCAGCTGCTGATGGCCGACGAGATCAACCGCGCCTCCCCGCGCACCCAGTCGGCGCTGCTGCAGGCGATGCAGGAGCGATCGGTGACCATCGCCGGGCAGGAGCATCCGCTGGGCCGGCCCTTCCATGTGCTGGCCACACAGAACCCGATCGAGCAGGAGGGCACCTACCCGCTGCCCGAGGCCCAACTCGACCGTTTCCTGGTGCAGATCGACGTCGATTACCCCTCGCGCGAGGAAGAGCGCGAGATCCTGCTGGCCACCACCGGGGTGGAGGAGGACGAGGCCCATGCCGTCTTCACCGCCGAAGACCTGCTTGCCGCCCAGCAGCTGCTGCGGCGGATGCCGGTGGGCGAGGCGGTGGTGGAGAAGATCCTCGATCTGGTGCGCGCCTTCCGCCCGGAAGATCCCGCCGCGCCCGAAGAGGTGCGCGCCCATGTCAGCTGGGGGCCGGGGCCGCGGGCCGCGCAGGCCCTGATGCTGACGGTGCGGGCGCGGGCCTTGCTGGAGGGGCGCCTGGCGCCCTCGGTCGAGGATGTGGCCGCGCTGGCCCGCCCGGTGCTCAGCCACCGCATGGCGCTGAGCTTTGCCGCGCGCGCCAGCGGCGAAACCCTGCCGGGGCTGATCGGCCGCGTCGGCGAGCAGGTGATGCGCCTCGAGGCCGCCGCGTGAGCGAAGCCGTCCGCCTTCGCGCCCGCGCCGAGGGGCTGGCCGCGCCGCTGCCGCCGCTGCTGGCCGAGGCCGAGCACCTTGCCTCGACGGTTCTTCCGGGCGTGCACGGCCGGCGGCGCGCCGGCATGGGCGACGAGTTCTGGCAATACCGCCCGGCCCATGCCGGTGACGAGGCGCGCCAGATCGACTGGCGCCGCTCGGCCCGGTCGGATGCGCATTTCGTGCGCGAAAAGGAATGGCAGGCGGCGCAAAGCGTGGTGATCTGGGCCGACGATGCGCTGTCGATGAATTTCACCTCCGACCGGAACCTGCCCGCCAAGCGCGAGCGCGCCGCCCTGCTGGCAATGGCGCTGGCGGTGCTGCTGGTGCGCGGCGGCGAGCGGGTCGGCCTGGCGGGGGGCGCCATCGCGCCGGCCAGCGGCGAGGTGCTGCTTGTGCGCCTGGCCCGGGCCCTGGCCGCCCCGGCCGGGGTGCGCGACTTCGGAGTGCCGGAAAGCGCGGGGCTGGTGGCCCATTCGCGCGCCGTCTTCATCTCGGATTTTCTGGGCGAGGTGGCGTTGGTCGAGGAGCGGCTGATCGAGGCCGCCGAACGCGGTGTCACCGGTGCCCTGCTGCAGGTGCTGGACCCGCAGGAAGAAAGCTTTCCCTTCGACGGGCGCACCATCTTCGAGAGCATGGGGCGCACCGTGCACCATGAAACGCTGAAGGCGGCCAGTCTGCGCGAGCGCTATCGGCAGCGGCTGGCCGCGCGCAAGGCGCGTCTGGCCGATCTCGCCCGGCGGACCGGCTGGCAGTATCATTGCCATCACAGCTCGGAGTCCGCCTCCTCGGCGCTGCTCTGGGCCTATGGCGCATTGGAGCGGCGGGCCTGATGGCAACCTTCTTCGGCATCGGTTTTGCCTCGCCCTGGCTGCTGCTGGGGCTGGCGGCCTTGCCGATCCTGTGGATCGTGCTGCGCGCGGTGCCGCCGGCCCCGGTGCGCCGGCCGTTTCCCGGCGTGGCGCTGCTTGCGGGGCTGAGCGACGATGAAAGCCAGAGCGAGCGCACGCCGTGGTGGCTGCTGCTGTTGCGGATGCTGGCGCTGGCGGCGGCGATCATCGGTTTTGCCGGCCCGGTGCTGAACCCGCAGGAGCGCAGCCCGGCAAGCGGCCCGCTGCTGATCGTGCTTGACGGCACCTGGGCCGATGCGCGCGACTGGTCGCGGCGGATGGAGCGTGTGGCCGTGGTGCTCGACGAGGCCGAGCGCAGCGCCCGGCCGGTGGCGCTGGTGCTTCTCAGCGACCTGCCGCCGGGGGATCTGCCGTTCCGGGCCGCGAGCGCGTGGCGCTCTCGCCTGCCGGGGATCGCTCCCAGCTCGTGGGAGCCGCAGCCCGCGGCACTTGAGGAATGGGCCGCCTCGCTGGAGGCCAGGCCGTTCGATACCTTCTGGTTGTCGGACGGGCTGGCGCGCCCGGGCCGCGAGGCGGTTCTGGCCGCGCTGGAGGCGCGTGGCACGGTAACGGTGTTCGAAAGCCCCCAGCCGGTGCTTGCCCTGCGAGGGGCGGAATTTGCCGGTGAGGGCATCAACGTGACGGGCCTGCGTGCCGGGGC
>JALSGY010000277.1 GCA_026982515.1 Paracoccaceae bacterium | reverse complement strand
AGTTCACCGCCGCCGGCATCGGCCAGTTCGGCTCCGGCTGGGCCTGGCTGGTGAAGGACAAGGACGGCGCGCTCAAGGTCACCAAGACGGAAAACGGCGTCAACCCGCTGTGCTTCGGCCAGACGGCGCTTCTGGGCTGCGACGTGTGGGAGCACAGCTATTACATCGACTACCGCAACAAGCGCCCGGCCTATCTGCAGAACTTCCTCGACAGGCTGGTGAACTGGGAAAACGTGGCCTCGCGGATGTAATCCGCAAGGCTCTTACCCACGGTCTGCAAGGCCTGCCCCGGCGCGGGGCAGGCCCTTTTCCTGCCCGGGGCTTCAGCCCTCCAGCGGCGCGAAGGCGCAGGTGAAGTGGCGCATCAGGGGCGGCTCGCGGGTGATGCGGTAGCCCCTCAGCCGCGGCGCCCGTTCGGCCAGTTCCTCGAAACATTCGACGATATAGTCGGCGTGGCTCTGGGTATAGGTGCGCCGGGGCATGGCCAGGCGCACCAGTTCCATCGCGGCGGGTTTTTCAGAGCCGTCCGGCTGGCGGCCGAACATCACCGAGCCGATCTCGCAGGCGCGGATCCCGCCGATTTCATAGAGCGCCACCGCCAGGGCCTGGCCGGGGTAGTGCAGGGGGTCGATGTGGCTCAGCCAGCGTTTGGCATCGACGAACACCGCATGTCCGCCCGCCGGCCTGACCACTGGTACCCCCAGTGCCTCCAGCCGCTCGACGATGTAGGCGTTGGTGCGGATCCGGTAGCGCAGGTAATCCTCGTCGACGATCTCGGCCAGCCCCTGGGCCAGGGCCTCCAGGTCGCGCCCGGCCATGCCGCCGTAGGTGGGAAAGCCCTCGGTGCGGATCAGATGCCCCCGTGCCACCTCGGCCAGCGCGTCGTCGTTGAGCGCCAGCCAGCCGCCGATATTGCCGAAGGCGTCCTTCTTGGCGCTCATGGTCATGCCGTCGGCCACCGAGAAGCAATCGCGCACGATCTCGGGGATGGCGCGCGCCTGCTGGCCCGGTTCGCGGGTCTTGATGAACCAGGCGTTCTCGGCGAAGCGGCAGCCGTCGATGAAGAAGGGCTTGCCGAATTCACGGGCCAGCGCGGCGGTGGCGCGGATGTTTTCCAGGCTTACCGGCTGGCCGCCGCCGGCGTTGTTGGTGATGGTGAGCATCACGCAGGGCACCGCCTCGCCATGCTGTTGGAGGAAGGCGCGCAGTTTCCCGATATCCATGTTGCCCTTGAAGGGGTGTTCGCTGGCCGGATCCTTGCCCTCCTCGATCACCAGATCGACGGCGCGCGCCCCCGAGGCCTCGATGTTGCCACGGGTGGTGTCGAAATGGGTGTTGTTGGGAATCACCCGCCCCGGCCCGCCGAAGATGGAGAACAGGATCGCCTCCGCCGCCCGTCCCTGATGGGTGGGGATGACGTGGCGGAACGGCATCAGCGCCTTCACCGCCGCCTCGAAACGGGTGAAGGAAGGCGAGCCGGCATAGCTTTCGTCGCCGCGCATCACCGCCGCCCATTGCGCCGAGGACATCGCCCCCGTGCCGGAATCGGTCAGCAGGTCGATCATCACGTCGCGGGCGGCCAGCGCGAAGAGGTTGTACTCGGCCGCCCGGATCAGCGCCTTGCGCTCCTCCCGGGTGGTCATGCGGATCGGCTCGACGGCCTTGATGCGAAAAGGTTCTATGATGGTTTTCATTCCGGGGCTCCCTGACACAAGGCCCCGGGTGCTTGCGGCAATCCGGTATCGCAACGGGGCCAATCGCGCCGCGGTTGCCCGTGGCCTGCCGCCGCCGGCCTTGCCAGCCAGCCCCGGCACCGCGGACCGCGCTCAGCGCCCAACGAATTGCGGGGGCCGTTCTTTCACGCCCCTCCCGGCGGGTCAAGAACCCCGTGCCCGCGAAGCGGGTATTGCCGGCCGGCAGAAGACCAGCCCGCCGTCCGCGGGCGGCCTTGAACCTGCCGGCGATCCCGGCCACCCTGCGCCCGGAAAGGGCGGCAGGCGGAGCGGGCATGGGCGAATCGGCAAAAGGCGTTCTGGCGATGATCGCGGCCTGCGTGATCTGGGGGCTGTCGCCGCTTTACTACAAGCTGCTGGCCGATGTGCCGCCGCTGGAGGTGCTCAGCCACCGCACCCTGTGGTCACTGGCCTTCTTCGGGCTGGTGTTGCTGGGCCGGCGCAGGCTGGGCGAGGTTTTCGCACTGCTGCGCCGGGCAAGGGGGCTGGCGCTGGTGACGCTGGCGGCGGTGATGATCTCGGCCAACTGGTTCTTCTACATCTGGGCGATCCAGGTCGGGCGGACCGTCGAGGCCAGCCTGGGCTATTACATGTTTCCGCTGGTGGCGGTGATGCTGGGGGTGGTGGCCTTTGGCGAGCGGCTCTCGCCCTGGCGCAAGCTGGCCGTGGGTATGGCGGCCCTGGCCGTGGTGCTGCTGAGCTGGGGGCTGGGCGCAGCGCCGTGGATCTCGCTGATCCTGGCCGGGACCTTCGGCCTCTACGGCCTGCTCAAGAAGCAAAGCGGCGCCGGGCCGGTGGTCTCGGTCACCGCCGAGGTGCTGGTTCTGGCGCCGCTGGCGGCGGCATGGCTGTGGGGGGT
>JALSGY010000276.1 GCA_026982515.1 Paracoccaceae bacterium | reverse complement strand
GGCATCGCCAACCAGCTGGCGGTTGCGGCGGCTCCTGCGCTCGAGGTCATGGCCGATGCCTTTGCCGTCATCGGCAAGACCACTGGGCCGCTGGGGCGCGCCATCAAGGGGCTGTTCAACCGCCTCGGCGAAATTGCCACCATCGCCGCGACGTTCGCTGGTGTTCTGGGCGTGCGCCTTGTCGCCTCTCTCACCGCCGCGGCGCTGGGTGTGGGCAAGCTGGCGCTGTCCATGAAGGTGCTGCGCGCAGCCATCATCCGCACCGGGATCGGGGCGCTGATCGTCGGGGCGGGCGAGCTGATCTACTGGTTCGGGCGGCTGGTGAAGGGCGCAGGCGGGTTTGGCGCCGCACTCGGGCTGCTCAAGGACGTCGCCGTCGAAGTGTGGGAGCGCATCGGCGACGGTGCCTGGAGCATCGTTCTACGCATGCGCGCCGTTGCCAACCGCCTCAAGGCCACGTGGTTCGACGCGCTCGCGGCCATGCAGGACAAGTGGGCGCGGTTTCTGAAAACCATCTCGGGGGCGCTCTTCAAGATCCCCGGGATGGACGGGCTGGCGATGGATATCGGGCTCGATGCCGCCTTCGCCGGCCAGGCCGTGGACCAGCTGCGCAGGACGGCAGACGAGTTCCGCTTCTACGCCGGCAACCTGGGCGATCAGGCGGATATCCTGGCCGGGAACATCACCCGGCCGCTGGAATCGATGACCGCCCTGCGCGACGCGATGAAGGGCGCGGGCGAGGATGGCGCGGATGCGCTGGACCGCACCAGCGATGCAGCCTCGCAGCTGGCCACAAGCGTAGCCCGGGCCGGTGGCGCCGCCGCGAAGGCCGCCGAGGTGGCGAAGAGCGCCTGGGAGACGGCGGTCGAGTCGCTGAAGGACTACGCCACCAGGGCGATGGAACTTGGCAAGGGACTGGGCGACAGTCTCGTCGGCGCCTTCCGCAGCGCGGAACAGGCGATCGGCGACTTCGTGCGCACCGGCAAGCTGGATTTCCGGTCGCTGGTGACATCGATCCTCGCGGACCTGGCGCAGCTGTCGGCGCGCCGGTTCATCCTCGGGCCGCTGGCCAATGCGCTGTCCGGCGCGCTGGGTGGTCTGGGAAGCATTTTTGCGCCGGTGATGCACGCGGGCGGTGTCGTGGGCGCCGGTGGGCCGACACGGGCGGTCCCGGCAATGGCCTTTGCGGGTGCGCCACGGATGCATGCCGGCGGCTGGGCGGGCCTGTGCCCTGACGAAGTGCCGGCGATCCTGCAACGGGGCGAACGGGTGCTGTCGCGCCGCGAGGTGGCGGCGGGCGTCGGTGCGGCTCCGGTCAACATCACCATCCAGACCCGCGATGCCGAGAGCTTCCGGCAATCGCGCGCCCAGGTGGCCGCCGACATCGCCCGCGCGGTATCGCTCGGCCGGAGGGGGATGTAGGCCATGGCTTTCCACGAAGTCAGGTTTCCAGACGATATCAGCCGCGGCGCCCGGGGCGGTCCCGAGCGGCGCACGCAGATCGTCGAGCTCGCCTCGGGCGACGAAGAACGCAATGCCAGCTGGGCCAACTCGCGACGCCGCTACGATGCGGCATACGGCATTCGCCGGGCCGATGATCTGGCGGCGGTCGTCGCCTTCTTCGAGGCCCGCAACGGGCGGCTCTACGGCTTCCGCTGGAAGGACTGGGCCGACTTCAAATCCTGCCTGCCGTCCGGGACGCCTGCGGCCACGGATCAGACCATTGGAACCGGCGATGGCACGACGACCGCCTTTCAACTGGTGAAATCCTACGTTTCCGGCCCGCAGACATGGGCCCGCATGATCGCCAAGCCTGTGGATGGCACCGTGCTGGTGGCCATCGACGGCGTTGATGCGACCACGGGGTGGTCGGTCGACACCACCACCGGGCTGATCACCTTCGCCACCGCCCCGGCATCGGGTGCGGCGATCACCGCCGGCTTCGAGTTCGACGTCCCGGTGCGTTTCGATACCGACACGCTGGACGTGACGCTGGATATCGAACGCCTCGGCTCCATCACCTCCATTCCGCTGATCGAGGTCAAACGATGAAGACGCTCCCCACCGGCATGCAGGCCCATCTCGACGGCGGCACTACGACTCTGTCCTGGTGCTGGCGCCTGACCCGTTCTGACGAAAAGGTGTTCGGCTTCACCGACCACGATCTGCCGCTGACATTCGACGGCACGACGTTTCAGCCGGAGTCCGGCTTCACCGCCTCGGAAATCCGATCCGGTTCCGACCTCTCGGTCGATGCGCAGGACGCCGAAGGGGTGCTCACCTCCACCACCATCACCGAGACCGACATCCTCGATGGCCGTTGGGATAACGCCGCCGTGGAAATCTGGCGAGTGAACTGGGCTGACACCAGCCAGCGCGTGCTGATGCGGCGCGGGGCGATCGGCCAGGTGCGCCGGGGCCGTGTGCAGTTCGTGGCCGAGATGCGCTCGCTTGCCCATGTCCTGAACCAGAGCGTCGGGCGGACGTTTCAGGCGAGCTGCGACGCGGCGCTGGGCGATGCGCGCTGCGGGGTGGACCTGACGGACCCCGCTTACAAGGGCAGCGGCGCCGTGGTCACGGTTTCGGGTAACCGGGC
>JALSGY010000275.1 GCA_026982515.1 Paracoccaceae bacterium | reverse complement strand
TCCTGCCGTCCTTGTCCAGAATACCTGGTTTTTCATTTCCTTTTGGTCCGTAGCGAAGCAGCTTCATGTTCTTTCCCTGTCATTGTCGCGCCATGTGGCGCGGTGGATATTCCGATATTCCGCCGGCCGGATCCGGGCCGGTGGCCTGTGCGGCTGCAACGTGGCAACGCACCTCCTGGCTGGAGGTACAAGGTAAATGAGGTCAGGCCCTAGCATGGGGGGCGGAAGGGCTGCAAGCTGCGCACCGGCCCATGCGCGAGGGCCGCCGCCGGGCCTTTCGGCGCCGTCAGCCATGGACCTTGCCGCCCCCCGGCGCTAGTGAGGCCCCATGGCGCTGAAGATCACATCGCTGAAGGATCTGGCCGGGCACGGTTTCGATACCGTGATCGACGTGCGCTCGCCCCGCGAATACGCCGAGGACCACATCCCCGGGGCCATCAACCTGCCGGTGCTCGATGACGAGGAGCGCGCGCGCGTGGGCACCATCTACACCCGCGTCAGCCCCTTCACCGCCCGCAAGGTCGGGGCGGCGCTGGTGGCGCGCAACGCGGCGCGCCATCTGGAGGGGCCGCTGGCCGACAAGCCCGGCGGCTGGCGGCCGCTGATCTACTGCTGGCGCGGGGGGCAGCGCTCCAACTCCTTTGCCACCATCCTCGCGCAGGTGGGCTGGCGGGTGGAGGTGATCGAGGGCGGCTATCGCAGCTACCGGCGCCTGGTGGCCGCAGCGATGCACGAACGCCCCCTGCCGCACCGGCTGATCCTGCTCGACGGCAACACCGGCACCGCCAAGACGGAGCTGCTGACGCTGGCCGCAAGGCGCGGGGTGCAGGTGGTGGATCTGGAGGGGCTGGCATGCCATCGCGGTTCGCTGTTTGGCGCGGTGGCGTCCCCTCAGCCTTCGCAGAAGGCCTTCGAGGGCGCGCTTGCCCAGGCCTTCGAGGCGCTCGATCCGGCCCGGCCGGTGCTGGTCGAGGCCGAGAGCAGCAAGATCGGCGATCTGCTGGTGCCGCCCTCGCTGTGGGAGGCGATGAAGCGCGCGCCGCGCATCCGCATCAATGCCCCGCTTGCCGAGCGCGCGGCCTATCTGACATGCGCCTACAGCGACATCACCGCCGATGGCGAGCGGCTGCGTCAGGTGATCGTGGCGCTGACCCCCTTTCAGGGGCGCGAGCGGGTGACGCACTGGCTGAAACTGGCCGAACGGGGCGAGATGCGGACGCTGGCCGCCGAGCTGATGGCCCGTCACTACGACCCGCGCTACGCCAGGTGGCGTGACCGCGGCACGCCCGCCGTGCTGGCCGAGCTGGAGGCGGACAGCCTTTCCCCCGAGGGGCTGGAGGCGGTGGCCGAGCGGCTGGCCGAGGCGGTCGGGCGGGCCGAAGCGGCGGATCCCCTTTTCGGGGGGGAAACCGGTAGTAGCCGGTGAGCCCGGCCTGCCGGATCGTACGCCGGGCCCGCCCTCTCTAGCCGGTTCTGATCCGCAACTCTCCCGCCCCCTTCCGGCACCGGCCAATGACATGAGCTTCATGCCCCAGCGCCTTGAGTTCGCGCAGAAGATCTTCTGCACGCTCGTGAGGAACCGCAGCCGCCAGCCCGCCCGCCGTCTGCGGGTCGAAAAGCAGCGCCGCGCGAGGGGTGTCGGGCAGATCCAGCCCCGCCACAAGCGCCCGGTTGTCGGCCCAGAGGCTGGAGCGCACCCCTTGCGCAGCCAGCTGCTCGGCCCCCGCCAGCAGGGGAATGGCGGCGAGATCCAGCTCGATCGTCACCCCCGAGGCCCTGGCCATCCCCAGAATGTGCCCGGCCAGCCCGAAGCCGGTGATGTCGGTCATCGCGTGGGCCAGCGGGGCCAGTGCCCGCGCGGCATCGCCCTGGGGGCGCGCCATTTGCCGGAGCGCGCCCAACACCTGGGCGCCCGGTGCCAGCATCGCCATTTCGGCGGCCAGCAGGGTGCCGGTGCCGATCGGCCGGGTCAGGATCAGGGCATCCTCCGGCTGCGCCCCGGAAAGGGTGATCGGGGCGCCCTCGATCAGGCCGGTGACGGTGAAGCCGATGCTCAGTTCGCTGCCCATGGCGGTGTGCCCGCCGACAAGGGCCGCGCCCTCGGCGGCAAATACCGCGCCGGCGGCTTCCATGATTTCGCGCAGCCAGCCTCCCTGCAGCTCGGCACTCAGCCGCGGAAGGGTGATGGAGGCCAGCGCCGCCTGGGGGCGCGCGCCCATGGCCCAGATGTCGCCCAGCGCGTGCACCGCGGCGATGCGGGCCATCAGCCACGGATCCTCGGTGAAGGCGCGCAGCTGGTCGGTGGTGATCGCCTGTACACGCCCCCCGGGCCCGGCCAGCAGCGCCGCATCATCGCCGGGCCCCGAGAGCACGTCGTCGCGCTCCGGCCGGGGCAGGGCGGTCAGGGCGCGTGTGAGAGCCCCGCCCCCCACCTTGGCGCCGCAGCCCCCGCACAGGGGCTTGCCGCCCAGGGCTTCGTCCACGCCCAGTGCGCGCGGCCGGGGCAGGGGCGGCGGGGCCATGGGGCGCAGCTCGTGGAACTGGCGCATGAACTTGCGGTCGATCCTGTCCTTGAGCCGCCACAGCCGGGCGCCGTGG
>JALSGY010000274.1 GCA_026982515.1 Paracoccaceae bacterium | reverse complement strand
ACGCCCGCTCATGCGCCTGCGGGCAGGCCCAGGTGGTGGGCGTGATGGGGGGTGTAGATCTCGGCCACGCGTTCGACGGCGGCCTCGGGGCTCAGCTCCTCGCTTTCTCCGGTGCGCCGGCAGGTCAGTTCCACCACCCCGTTCTTCAGCCCGCGCGGGCCCACGGTGATCCGCCAGGGCAGGCCGATCAGGTCCATGGTGGCGAACTTGGCGCCGGCGCGCTCTTCGCGGTCGTCGTAGAGCGTCTCCAGCCCGCGGGCGGCGAGCGCCTTGTAGATGTCCTCGCAGGCATTGTCGGTCTGGGCATCGCCCTGGCGCAGGTTGACCAGCCCCACGTGGAAGGGGGTCACGCCCTCGGGCCAGATGATGCCGTTCTCGTCGTGGCTGGCCTCGATGATCGCCCCCACGAGACGCGAGACACCGATGCCGTGGCTGCCCATGTGTACCGGCACGCGCTCTCCATTATCGTTGACGACCATGGCGCCCATCGGCTCGGAATACTTGGTGCCGAAGTAGAAGATCTGCCCCACCTCGATGCCGCGGCTGCGGCGGCGGCGCTCCTCGGGGATCTGGGCAAACAGGGCCTCGTCGTGGGTTTCGTCGGTGCGCGCGTAGGGGGTTGTCCATTCCTTCGCGATGGCGGCACATTCCTCCGCATCGTCGTAATCGATGTGACGGTCGCCGAGCTTCAGATCAGTCACCGCAGTGTCATAGAAGACTTCCGATTCTCCGGTCTCTGCCAGCACCAGGAATTCATGGGTGTCGTCGCCGCCGATGGGCCCCGAATCGGCACGCATCGGAATTGCCTGCAGCCCCATGCGCTCGTAGGTGCGCAGATAGCTGACCATGTGGCGGTTGTAGGCATGGATCGCCGCGTCGCGGTCGATGTCGAAATTGTAGCCGTCCTTCATGTAGAATTCACGCCCGCGCATCACCCCGAAGCGGGGGCGGATCTCGTCGCGGAACTTCCACTGGATGTGATAGAGCGTCAGCGGCAGGTCCTTGTAGCTGTTCACATGGGCGCGGAAGATGTCGGTGATCAGCTCCTCGTTGGTGGGGCCATAGAGCATCTCGCGCCCGTGACGATCCTTGATGCGCAGCATCTCGGGGCCGTAGGCATCGTAGCGGCCCGACTCGCGCCACAGATCGGCCGGCTGCAGGGTGGGCATCAGCATCGGTATATGGCCGGCGCGCTGCTGTTCCTGGTGCACGATGCGCTCGATCTTCTTCAGCACCCGAAAGCCCAGCGGCAGCCACGAGTAGATGCCGGCGGCGGCCTGCTTGATCATGCCGGCACGCAGCATCAGCCGGTGGCTGACGATCTGCGCCTCGGCGGGCGTTTCCTTGAGCACGGGCAGAAAATATCGGGTTAGACGCATGGTTTGGCGGCCCTTTCGCGTGTCGGGATCTGCCGTTTCGTCTATGCCATCGGCCAGGGGCAGGCAAGCGGGGCCTTGATAAGGGCGCCCATTGCGGCAATACCGGACGCAAGCGAGAGGAGCCGCATGGGTCTGCCGGTCAGGGAACAGGTGAAATACTGGGGCATCGCCGCGGCGGTGTTCTTCGCGATTCTGTGGGTGCTGGGCGATGTCATCCTGCCCTTCGTGCTGGGCGGGGCGGTAGCCTATTGCCTCGATCCGATCGCCGACCGGCTTCAGCGGCTGGGCCTGCCGCGGGTGCTTGCCACGGTGGTGATCACGGCCGCGGCGGCGCTGGTGTTCATCCTCGCGGCGCTTCTGGTGATCCCGGCGCTGGTGAGCCAGGCCGCCGGGCTGGTCGAGACCGCGCCGGTTCTGGTGGAAAACCTGCGCAACTTCCTGATCGAGCGCTTTCCCGCCCTGCTTGACAGCGAAAGCCAGCTCTACCAGTCGCTGGCCGCCATCGGCGAGACGCTGCGCGCCAGGGGCGGCGCGGTGCTGAGCGGGCTGCTCAGCTCGGTCGCCGGACTGGTCAACGTGGTGGTGCTGCTGGTGCTGGTGCCGGTGATCACCTTCTACCTGCTGATGGACTGGGACAGGATGGTTGCCGAGGTGGACAGCCTCCTGCCGCGCGACCACGCCCCCGTCATCCGCCAGCTGGCCCGCGACGTCGATCAGACCCTGGCCTCCTTCATCCGCGGCCAGGGCATGGTGATGGTGATCCTCGGCACCTTCTACGCCATCGCCCTGATGGCCGTGGGGCTGCAGTTCGGGCTGGTGGTGGGGTTCATCGCCGGGCTGATCTCGTTCATCCCCTACGTGGGAGCGATCGTCGGCGGAGCGCTGGCCTTCGGCCTGGCGCTGTTCCAGTTCTGGGGGGAATGGGGCTGGATCGCGGCGGTGGTGGCGATCTTCTTTGCCGGCCAGTTCCTGGAGGGCAACATCCTGACCCCGAAGCTGGTGGGCAGCTCCGTCGGGTTGCATCCGGTGTGGCTGATCTTCGCACTCGCCGCCTTCGGAACGCTGTTCGGTTTCGTCGGCATGCTGGTGGCGGTGCCTGTGGCCGCGGCGATCGGGGTTGTGGCCCGCTTCGTTGTCTCCCGCTACCGCGAGAGCCTGCTCTACAAGGGCACGTCCAGGCATTCCGGCGACTGACATGCCCCGGCAGCTTGCCCTCGACCTGCCGACGAAAACGGCACTCGGCCGCGAGGATTTCTTCGTGGCCCCGGCCAACGCCATGGCGGTGGCGGCGGTGGAAGGCTGGCGCGAATGGCCCCAGCGCAAGCTGTTGCTGGCGGGCCCTCCGGGGGCGGGAAAGACGCACCTGGCCCATGTCTGGGCGGGCGAGGCCGGCGCGGCGGTGATTTCCGCGGCCCGGCTGCGCCGCGCCGACGTGGCGGCGCTGGTCAAGGACAGCCCGCGCCTGGCGGTGGAAGACGGCGAAGCCGTGGCCGGCAACCGGGAGGCAGAAGCGGCACTGTTCCACCTGCACAACCTGATCCTGGCCGAGGGCGGCCATCTTCTGCTTACCGCCGCCGTCCCGCCCGCCGAGTGGGGGCTCACCCTGCCCGACCTGGCCAGCCGGCTGCAGGGCACGCCCCTGGCCCGGCTGGAGGCGCCGGACGACGCGCTGCTCTCGGCGGTGCTGCTCAAGCTTTTCGCCGACCGGCAGCTGGCGGTGGATCCGGGGCTGATCGGCTATCTCCTGCCGCGGATGGAACGCAGCTTCGACGCGGCACGCCGCCTGGTGGAGGCGCTGGACCGCGAGGCACTGGCCCGTCGGCGCCCGATCACCCGCAATCTGGCTGCGGCCGTGCTGGACAAACCCGATCGGGGGCATAGATGATACCGACGACCCCCCTCAGGAGCCCCAGTCACATGGCCGACATTCCCGGCGATTTCCTCAAGTCCCCCTTCCCCGAGCCGGTCTCCCTCGACAAGGCCGAATGCACCGGGCCGAAACGCTTCTTCAACCGCGAGCTCAGCTGGCTGGCCTTCAACCGCCGGGTGCTCGAAGAGGCCGACAACCCCCGTGTGCCGCTGCTCGAGCGGGTGCGCTTCCTGTCGATCTCGGCCACCAACCTCGACGAGTTCTACACCGTCCGCGTGGCCGGGCTGCGCGAACTGGCCAATGCCGGGAATACCACCCCCGCGGCCGACGGGCTGACCCCGGCCGAGCAGCTGGTGCTGATCAACCGCGACGCGCGGGCCCTGATGCAGGCCCAGCAGGAAATCTGGGACCGCCTGAAGCAGGAAATGGAGGGCAAGGGCATCACCATCTGCACCCGCGCCCGCCTCACCGGCGAAGACCGCCGCTATCTGGAGGAAGTCTTCCTCACCCAGGTGTTCCCGGTGCTCTCGCCGCTGGCCATCGATCCGGCCCACCCCTTTCCCTTCATCCCCAACACCGGGCTGGCCCTGGCGCTGCAGCTGGAGCGCAGGTCCGACAGGCGGCCGCTGCAGGCACTGTTGCCGATCCCGCAGCAGATCGACCGCTTCGTCAGCCTGCCCAGCGCCCCCGGCAAGCGGCGCTTCCTGCCCATGGAGGAGATGCTGCTGATTCACCTCGACAGTCTCTTTCCCGGCTACAGGGCCACCGGCAGCTGCGCCTTCCGGGTGCTGCGCGATTCCGACCTCGAGGTCGAGGACGAGGCCGAGGATCTGGTGCGCGAATTCGAGGTGGCGCTGAAACGCCGGCGCCGCGGCGAGGTGGTGCGGCTGAAGGTTTCGGCCGGCGCCCCCCGGGCCCTGCGCCGGCTGATCATGGACGAGCTTCACGTCCAGGAGGACGAGGTGGTGGAGGTGCGCGGGCTGCTGGGCATGTCGGACCTCTCCGAACTGGTGCTCGACGAGCGCCCCGACCTGCTGTGGCCCTCCTTCACCCCGCGCGTGCCCGAGCGCGTCCAGGACCACGACGGCGACATGTTCGCCGCCATCCGGCAAAAAGACATGCTGCTGCACCATCCCTACGAGACCTTCGACATGGTGGTACGGTTCCTGCAGCAGGCGGCGCGCGACCCCGACGTGCTGGCCATCAAGCAGACCTTCTACCGCACCTCGCGCGACAGCCCGATCGTGGCCGCGCTTGCCGAGGCCGCCGAGGCGGGCAAGTCCGTCACCGCGCTGGTGGAACTCAAGGCGCGCTTCGACGAGGCCGCCAACATCCGCCTCTCACGGCGGCTGGAGCGCGCCGGCGCCCATGTCGTCTACGGTTTCATCAACTACAAGACCCACGCCAAGATTTCCGTGGTGGTGCGCCGCGAGGGCGACAGGCTGGTGACCTACACCCATTACGGCACCGGCAACTATCACCCGATCACCGCCCGCATCTATACCGATCTGAGTTTCTTCACCTGCGACGGCGCGCTGGGGCGCGATGCCACCAAGGTGTTCAACTACCTTTCCGGCTATGCCCAGCCGGTGGGGCTGGAAAACCTGGCGATCTCGCCGATCAACCTCAAGTCCACCCTGCTGGAGCGCATCAACCGCGAGGCGGAGTTCGCCCGCGCCGGCAAGCCGGCAGCGATCTGGGCCAAGATGAACGCGCTGATCGAGCCCGACGTGATCGATGCGCTCTACGCCGCCTCCCGGGCGGGGGTGAAGATCAGCCTGGTGATCCGCGGCATCTGCGGGCTGCGCCCCGGCATCAGGGGGCTGAGCGAGAACATCCGGGTGAAATCCATCGTCGGGCGTTTTCTGGAACATTCGCGCATCGTGTGCTTCGGCAACGGCCACGGCCTGCCCTCCAGGAAGGCGCGGGTCTACATCTCTTCGGCCGACTGGATGGACCGCAACCTCTCGCGCAGGGTGGAGACGCTGGTGCAGATCAAGAACCCCACCGTGAAGGCGCAGATCGTCAGCCAGATCATGGCCGCCAACCTCGCCGACGAGGCCCAGACCTGGGTGCTGCGCCCCGATGGCAGCTATCTGCGCGCCTCGCCCGCCGATCCCGAGCACCCCTTCAACTGCCACCGCTTCTTCATGGAATACCCCTCGCTGTCGGGGCGCGGCTCGGCGGGGGCGGCGGACGTGCCCGAACTGACCCATTCCGACGATTGACGGGGCCGTGCGCCCTTGGCAGGGTGACGCCAGCGACAGGGGGACGGTGCGCATGGACGGCGGCGAACCGCAAGGCGACGACTGGGGGCCATTCGGCCGCCCGCTCTTCGACGATCCATCGGCACGGGCGCTCTCGCGCGTGGGCGTGGTGGATGTGGGCTCCAACTCGGTGCGGCTGGTCGTCTTCGACGGGGCGGCGCGCTCTCCGGCCTATTTCTACAACGAAAAGATCATGTGCGCGCTCGGCGCGGGGCTGGGCGAGACGGGCCGCCTCAACCCCGAGGGGCGGGCCCGCGCCCTGGCCGCGATCCGCCGCTTCCAGCTGCTGGCCGAGGGCATGGGCGCGCTGCCGCTGAGCGCAGTGGCCACCGCAGCGGTGCGCGAGGCCGAGGACGGCCCGCAGTTCCGCGACGAGGTGGAGCGCGAAACCGGCCTGCGGCTTTACGTCATCGACGGCGAGGAGGAGGCGCGCCTTTCGGCCCAGGGGGTGCTGCTGGGCTGGCCCGGCGCGGACGGGCTGGTGTGCGACATCGGCGGCTCTTCGATGGAACTGGCCGAGCTGCGCGAAGGCGAGGTGGGGCGGTGCATCAGCTCGCCCCTGGGGCCGCTGAAGCTGCAGAACGTCAGCGGCGGGCGCAAGGCGGTGAAGGCCCATGTGCGCACGGTGATGGAACAGCTGGCCGCACACATGGGCCGCGAGCACGGGCGGCTGTATCTGGTGGGCGGCAGCTGGCGGGCGATCGCCCGGCTCGACATGGAGCGGCGCGGCTACCCGCTGCATGTCCTGCACGAATACCGCATGACCCCGCGCGCGGTGAGCGAGACGCTGCGCTGGATAAACGAGCGCGACCCGCGCGAGCTGCGCGCGCGCACCGGCACCTCGCTGGCCCGGCTGTCGCTGGTGCCGCTGGCGGGGGTGGTGCTCAAGCAGCTGCTGCGCAGCTTCCGCCCGGGCGAGATCGCGGTATCCAGCTACGGCATCCGCGAGGGCCTGCTTTACGAGCAGATGCCCCCGAAGCTGCGCCGCCGCGACCCTCTGATCGAGGCGGCACGCTTTGCCGAGGCCAAGGACGCCCGCATGCCCGGCTTCGGGCGCCAGCTTTACCGATTCATCGAGCCACTGTTCAAATCCGCGCCGCCGGCGCGCAAGCGGATGGTGCGGGCCGCCTGCCTGCTGCATGATGTCACCTGGCGGGCCCATCCCGATTATCGCGCCGAGGTCTGCTTCGACAACGCCACTCGCGCCAACCTCGGCGGGCTGACTCACCAGGAGCGCATCTGGCTGGGCCTGGCGCTGCTGCACCGCTACAAGAACAGCCGCGAGGGCTCACGTTTCGCCCCGCTGTTCGCACTCATCGACGAAAGGCGCCAGCGCGAGGCCGAGATCGCCGGCAAGGCAATGCGCTTCGGGGCGATGTTCTCGACCGAGGCGCCGGAAAACCTGGCCCGCCTCAAATGGCAGCCGAAGAAGCGGGTGCTGACGCTGACGCTCACCCCGCGCGGCGCGGGGCTGTTCGGCGAGGTGGTGGAGGCGCGCTTTCGCGCCCTGGCGGCCGCGCTGGAGGCCGAAGCGGTGGTGCGCCACGGCCGCAAGCGGGGCTGAGGCCGGGGCGCCTACAGCTCTATCTCCTCGCCCGGTTCGGGTGCGGCGGGCGGCTCTTGCGGCCCGGGGGGATCTGCCTCCGGGGGGCGCTTGCGGCGGATGATGATGTCGCCATTGGGCAGGATCTCGGGGGGCTCGTAAAGCGACAGGTCGATGATCCTGCCCTGGATCTCCAGCAGGATCGGCCCGATCTCGTCAGCCAGCCCGCGCAGAAGCAGCTGCAGCCCCTCGGACAGCAGCTCCATCCCCTTGCGCATTTCCTCGCGGCCCTCCTGCGCCGCCGCCGGCGAGGCCGCCAGCGCCAGGGCAAGTCCGTATGCGGCAATCCGTTTCATGGCCCCAATATAGGTCACGATGGCGGAGGAGGTAAGGTCAGGGCGTGAAATCCATCGACACGGGGAAATGGTCCGAGGCTGTCAGCAGGGCCTCGCGCAGTTCGGGGGTGCGGTAGCAGACCGGATCGTCGAAAGGGTGCCAGATGCGCCACGAAGGGTTGGTGGCCCGCAGGTCGGGCGAGATCATGATGTAGTCGAGCATCGCCTGCAGATAGCGTTTCTGCTCGTGGATGTAGAACCGCGCGGTCACCGGCATCGCCCCCACCCGGCTGCTCAGCGCCAGCCGCGCGTGCGGATCATAGAGGCAAGGGCCGCATTCCTCGCCCAGCACGATCTCGACACCCGAACGGCCGAACAGCTTTTCGTATTCGTCCAGCCCGGGACCGTCGTTGAAATCGCCCAGCACGATGACGCTGTCGCCGGCGGCGATGTCCTCCTCCACCCGGCGGCGCAGCCAGATGCACTGGGCCAGCTGCTTGCGCCGGTTCTCGATGGCGATGCGTATCTGCGCCTCGGGGCTGCTGGCCCCATGCGGCGCCTTGGACTTGACATGCACCCCGATCAGCCGCAGCTTGCGCCCGCCCGCAAGGACCGCCTCCACCTCCAGCGGCGGCTTCGAGAAGGTAACGAGCTCGGGCGCGGCATCGACATCGAGATCCCAGCGGAATACCCCGTCAAAGCGTGGGGCGCCGGCAGCCCCCCTGCTGCCGCTCTTCTTGCCGCGCGGGTCGTGGCGGGCCGAGAGCGCATCGGGATCGAAGAGCAGGGCGATCTCCTGCTGGGTGTCGTTGCGAAAGCCGATCAGCGCCTTGCGGGTGCGCAGCCCGTAGCGGGCCGCGAAGTTTTCCAGCGCCCGCACGGTGGAGCGCCGGCCATTGTCGGCCGGGGCCTCGACGACCAGCACCGCATCGGCATCGAGCGCGGTGAACACGATGCCCAGCGCGGCCAGCTGATCGGCGCGGGTCACGCCCTGGCGGGCCGACCAGCCGGTATCTTCCAGCAGGTTGCCCTCGTCGTCGAACAGGTTGTTGAACCACTCCACATTGTAGGTGGCGATCCGCATCAGCCCCCGGCCCCGCTGATCTCTTCCCAGGCGCGGTTGATGGCGATCAGGCGCTTCTCGGCCAGTTTCACCGCCTCCTCGGGCAGGCCGCGGGCCATCATCCTGTCGGGGTGGGTCTCGCGCACCAGCCTGCGCCAGGCCTCGCGGGCCTCCTCCAGCGAGGCATCGGGCGGCAGACCCAGCACCGCGTAGGGGTCGGGCTCGGCATCGGGCACGAACCGCGAGCGCAGGGCCCGGAACTGGCGCTCGTTCAGGCCGAAGATCTCTGCCACCCGCTCGAGGAAGGCCTCCTCGTTGGGGTGGTACTGCCCGTCCGCCATGGCGATGTAGAACAGCCCCTCCATCAGGTCGCACAACGTGCCCTCGTCGCCGTCGAACATGCGCTTGATGCGGCGGGCGTATTCCTCGAAACCGGCCACGTCGGTGCGCGCCAGGTTGAAGACGCGGGCGGCGTTCCTCTCTTCGCCGGCGGGGATGGTGAAAACCTCGCGAAAGGCGGTGACCTCGTCGCGGGTCACCAGCCCGTCGGCCTTGGCCATCTTGGCCGAAAGCGCGATCACCGCGATGGTGAAGGCGATCGAGCGCTCGGGCGGGGTGCGCAGTTTCTCGAACACCGACGAGAGCGGCTCGCCCTTGCGCAGGGCCGAGAGGGCTTCACCGATGCGCGACCATAACGACATGCCCCCTCCTAGCGGTTTTTTCCGGCATTGTCAGGTGGATGGAGGAATTTCTGCATCAGGTGCAGGTCCATCCAGCGGCCGAACTTGCGACCCACCTGCGGCAAAACCGCAACCTCTCGGTAGCCCAGAGCGGCATGAAAGGCGATGCCTGCCGGGTTCTCGCCGCTGACGCCGGCAAGGATCGAATGCGCCCCGCCGGCGCGGGCGTGCTCTTCCACCGCCGCCAGCAGCGCCCGGCCCAGCCCGCGCCCCCGGGCGCCGGGAGCGAGGATCACAGTATGTTCCATCGTGCGCGCATAGCCTGCCCCACCGCGGAACTGGGCATAAGTGGCAAAGCCGAGGATGTTCCCGCTCTCCTCGGCCACGATGAAGGCATGCCCCGCTTCCTGGCGTTGGCGGATCATCGCGGCGACTTCGTCCGGGGTCTTCTCGACCGAATTGAAGGTGACGGAGGTATCGCGGATCTCGGCGTTCCAGATCGCTGCGATCGCGGCCACGTCCGGGGCTGTCGCATCGCGCAGTCTCATTGCAGCACCATGTCTCCGGCGGGGGTGGAAAGACGGGCCCGCAGGCCGGGCCGCGGCCCGGTGGCGAAGCTCACCGGCAGACAGGCGGCCAGCGCGAATGCGCGCGGGTGGATCACCTCGAGCGCGAGCAGCCGGCAGCCCGCGTCGGCACACGCCGAGACATGCCCTGCCCCTTCCGCAAGGCTTTGCGCACAGACGACAAGATGATCGGGTGCCAGTGCCATGCCCCGTTGTCTCCGCAACGCAGGACGCATGCAAGCGGATGAAGCGTTGCATCCCTGCGGCACGATGGCAAATTCGCCCCTTTCACCCTTGATTGCCGCCCGGTCGCCGTTATGTGGGCCGCAACGACAAGAAACCCGACAGGAGACCCATCCCCAAATGCTGCTTCGCGCGATCGACCGCTTCTTCCGCCACGATGCCTCTGGCGGGGTTCTGCTCATGCTCTCGGCCGTGGCCGCCCTCGTTGTCGCCAACTCCGGGTTGCAGCCTGTCTACGATGCTTTCCTCAACGCCAGACTGGCCATCACGCTCAACGGCGGCGGGCTAGAAAAGCCGCTGGTGCTGTGGATCAACGACGGGCTGATGGCGATCTTTTTCTTCCTGATCGGGCTGGAACTGAAACGCGAGATGCTGGAAGGACGGCTGAAGAACCCGCGTGACGTGGTGCTGCCGGGGATGGCGGCACTGGGCGGGATGGCCGTCCCGGCACTGGTTTACCTCGCACTCAACTTCGGCAATCCCGATACCGTGGGCGGCTGGGCCATTCCGGCGGCCACCGACATCGCCTTCGCGCTCGGCGTGCTGGCGCTGGTGGGCAACAGGGCGCCGGCGGCGCTGAAGGTCTTCCTGCTGACGCTGGCGATTCTCGACGACCTGGGCGCGATCGTGATCATCGCACTGTTCTACACCGCCGAGCTGAAGCTTACCTATCTCCTCTTGGCGCTGCTGCCCATGGCCGGGCTTTTCCTGCTCAACCGGCTGCGCCTGCACCGGGTGGCTCCGTTCATCCTGCTTGGCGTGGTGCTGTGGGTGCTGGTTCTGAAATCGGGCGTGCACGCCACGCTGGCCGGGGTGGTGACCGCCTTCTTCATCCCGATGACCGACAAATGGGGCAAATCCCCCCTGCACGCGCTGGAAAACGCGCTGGCGCCCTATGTTCTCTACCTGATCGTGCCGATCTTCGCCTTCGCCAACGCCGGCGTGGTGCTGGAGGGGCTCTCGGTGGCCGGGCTGCTGGCACCGGTGCCCCTGGGCATCGCGCTGGGGCTCGTGGCGGGCAAGCAGATCGGGGTGTTCGGGGCCAGCTGGGCAATCGTGAAACTGGGCTGGGCGCGGCTGCCGCACGGGGTGAGCTGGCTGCACATCTACGGCGTGGCCTGCCTGGCGGGGATCGGCTTTACCATGTCGCTGTTCATCGGGGCGCTCAGCTTCGAGGATCCGCAGCTGATGAACCAGGTGCGGCTGGGGGTGATGACGGGTTCGCTGATCTCGACCATCGTGGGCTTCACGGTGCTGCGCATGGTCGGGCTGCGCGAACCGGTGGCGCAGGAAGGCTGACCCCCCGGGCGGGGGGCGGCTGCCCGCCGCGCCCGCCTGCGGCGCGGGAATATTTCCCGACAGAAGAAGAGGACACCGGGCGCGCTTGCACCCGGCAGGTCCGTCGGCTTATGTCAGGTCGGCAACAGACGAGGTTTCGATGTTTTCACGCTTCCCTTCCCCCGTTTTCGACACCGAGACCAGCGGCGGACGCGATCTCGGCCCCCTGCCCGAGTGGGACCTTTCCGATCTCTACCCCTCTCCCGACGATCCCCGGATCGAGCAGGACATGGCCTGGCTGGAAGAGGCCTGCGCCGGTTTCGCGGCCGATTACGAGGGCCGGCTCGCCGATCTCGATGCCGAGGGGATGCTGGAATGCGTGCAGCGCTACGAACGCATCGAGACGGTGGCCGGGCGGATCATGTCCTATGCCGGGCTGCGCTACTACCAGAACACCACCGATGCCGAACGCGCCAAGTTCATGTCCGACTGCCAGGACAGGGTGACCGCCCACACCACGCCGCTGGTGTTCTTCTCGCTGGAGATCAACCGCCTGGACGACGGGAAGCTGGATGCGATGCTGGCCGACAGCCCCCGTCTGGCCCATTACCAGCGCATGTTCGAGCGGCTGCGCGCCATGCGCCCCTACCAGCTTTCGGACGAGCTTGAGAAGTTCCTGCACGATCACTCCGTGGTCGGGGCGGCAGCCTGGAACAAGCTGTTCGACGAAACCGTCGCCGGACTCGAATTCACCATCGACGGCGAATCTCTGAACCTGGAGGCCACGCTCAACCTGCTCACCGAACAGCAGCGCCCCCGGCGCGAGGCGGCGGCGCGGGAACTGGCACGCGTCTTCGGCGCCAACATCAAGCTGTTCACCCGCGTCCACAACACGCTGACCAAGGAAAAGGAAATCGAGGACCGCTGGCGCGGCATGCCCAGCCCGCAGACCGCACGGCACCTGTCCAATGACGTGGAGCCCGAAGTCGTCGAGGCGCTGCGCAACGCGGTGGTAGCCGCCTATCCGCGCCTCAGCCACCGCTACTACGAGCTCAAGCGCAGATGGCTGGGCCTCGACAGGCTGCAGGTGTGGGACCGCAACGCCCCCCTGCCGATGGAGGACACCCGCACCATCGGCTGGGAGGAGGCCACGCAGACGGTGCTGCAGGCCTATGCCTCCTTCTCGCCGGAGATGGCCGATATCGCGCGGCCGTTCTTCGAGCGCGGCTGGATCGACGCCGGGGTCAAGCCCGGCAAGGCGCCCGGCGCCTTCGCTCATCCCACGGTCACCGAGGCCCACCCCTACGTGATGCTCAACTATCTGGGCAAGCCGCGCGACGTGATGACCCTGGCCCACGAGCTGGGCCACGGGGTGCACCAGGTGCTGGCCGCCGGACAGGGGGAGCTGATGGCATCCACCCCGCTGACGCTGGCCGAGACCGCCTCCGTCTTCGGCGAGATGCTCACCTTCCGCAAGCTGCTGGAAGGGGCGCGGACCACCGACGAGCGGCGCGTCCTCTTGGCCGGCAAGGTGGAGGACATGATCAACACCGTGGTCCGCCAGATCGCCTTCTACGACTTCGAGTGCAAGCTGCACGAGGCCCGCCGCGCCGGAGAGCTGACCCCCGACGACATCGGCGCGCTGTGGATGAGCGTGCAGGCCGAATCCCTCGGCCCCGCCTTCGAGTTCATGGAAGGCTACGAGACCTTCTGGGCCTATATCCCGCATTTCGTCCACTCGCCCTTCTACGTCTATGCCTATGCCTTCGGCGACGGGCTGGTGAACGCCCTTTACGCCGCCTACGAGGAGGGCGACCCCCAGTTCCAGCGCAAATACTTCGAGATGCTGCGCGCGGGCGGCTCGCGCCATCACCGTGAGCTGCTGGCCCCCTTCGGGCTGGATGCCTCCGACCCCGCGTTCTGGGACAAGGGGCTGGGCATGATCTCGGGGATGATCGACGAGCTGGAGGCGATGGAGGGCTGAGGGCGCGCCCCCTGCCGCCTCTTGGCAGCCGGGGCGGGGTGGCCTAACCTTCCCGCCGCAACCGCAGCTGAACAGGAAAGAGCGGACAATGCGTACATTCGGCAAGTGGCTCGGGCGGGTGCTGGCAGTGCTGGCACTGGCGCTGGTCGCATTCTTCATCTTCGCTCCCGCCTGGGTGGAGAAAAGCCGCAACCAGGTGGTCCAGGAAGCGCCCTGGCCGGTCTCGGACAAGGCGCGCGCCCTGCACGAAAGCCTGCTGATCGGCGACTGGCACGCCGATTCGCTGCTGTGGAACCGCGACCTGAGCGAGCGCGGCACCTACGGGCAGGCGGACATCCCCCGCCTGCAGGAGGGCAATGTCGCCATCCAGGTGTTCACCGCCGTCACCAAGAGCCCCAGGGGCCTCAACTACGAGCACAACGATCCGGACGCCTTCGACAACATCACCCTGCTTTCCTTCGGCCAGCTGTGGCCGCCGCGCACCTGGACCAGCCTGCTGGAGCGGGCGCTCTACCAGGCCGACAAGCTGCGCCGGGTGGAAGAGGAATCGCCCGGGGCGCTGAAGGTGGTGCGCTCGCGCGCGGCGCTTGAAGAGGTGCTGGTGCGCCGCGCACAGGGCGAGAAGGTGGTGGCCGGCCTGCTCGGGCTGGAGGGTGCGCATCCGCTGGAGGGCCGGCTGGAAAACCTCGATCTGCTGGAAGCGGCCGGCTACCGGGTGGTCGGGCTGCAGCATTTCTTCGACAACGAACTGGGCGGCACGCTGCATTCGCGCGAAAACAACGGGCTGACGGAATTCGGCCGCCAGGTCGTGGCCGAGGTGGCGCGCCGGGGCATGGTGCTGGATCTGGCCCATTCCTCCACCAGGGTGGCGCGCGAAGTGCTGGAAATCACCGACATGCCGATCATCGTCAGCCACACCGGGATCTTCGGGAAATGTCCCACCAGGCGGAACTACCCCGACGAGCTGATGAAGCAGATCGCCGCCACCGGCGGGGTAATCGGGATCGGCTACTGGGAAGAGGCGGTATGCGACGACAGCCCCGCCGGAATCGCCGCCATGATCAAGGCCGCCATCGAGCTTGTGGGCGAAGATGCGGTGAGCCTCGGATCCGATTTCGACGGTTCGGTGACAACCACCTTCGACACCGCACAGCTGGCCGCGCTCACCCAGGCGATGCTGGATGCAGGGCTGAGCGAGGCGCAGATCCGCAAGGTGGCGGGCGAGAACATGCTGCGGGTGCTGCGGGCCCGGCTGAGGTAGGGAATTCCCGACTCCGGGCCGCCTTGACGGCCCCGATCCGCGGAATACCCTGCTGCCATGAAACGGATTTCTGCCCCGACCGCCGCCGCGGCGCTGCCGATGATCCTCGCCGCCTGCGCCGCTGCGCCCACCGGCCCGGCGCCAGGTGACGTCAATACCCCGGCCGGATACGCCGACGGCACCAGGACCGTCACAACCCCCTATCTGACCTTCACCCAGACCGGAAAGGGCGTGGTAGCCGACAGCGCCGGCAACATCGCCGCCGCCGATGTCACCGCCACCATCCGCACCCGCGACACCCGCGACGTGATCTGGGTGATGGAACCTACCGGGATGTGGCAGACCCAGTACTGGGATACGGCCACCAATGCCTGGACCGGCTACGACGCCGAAACCTACCTGATCGAGGAAACCGCCGACGGCCAGGCCCGGCTGATCGCCTACATCATGGGCCCGCAGGGCACCGCTGCCGGCCTCCAGGACAGCTACATCATCATGGGCCTGCCGACGCAGCCCGATACCGTCGGCGCCCTGAGCGGCAGCGCCAGCTACAGCGGCCCGGCGCGGCTGGCGGTGCATTACGCCGACGGCGCAGGCGGCTATGGCAACGCCACCGGCACGGCAAACCTGAACGTGAGCTTCGTGCCGGGCGGCACGTCAACGCTGCAAGGCACGATGACCTTCAACCCGGCCGGTGCCGACAGCCCGGCCCATGCGATCGCCGCGGGCAGCGTGATCATCATCGATCCGACGACGATCTCCGGCAACGGCTTTTCCACCACCCTGTCGCTCACCCCGGCCGAGATCGGCCTGGACAGCATTGCCGCCACCGACATCGCCGGGGGATTCTACGGCCCCTCCGCCGGCACGCTCGGCGCCACCTTCAACGGCAGCGGAACCGCCGCCGACGGCACCACGCCGGCGGTGTTCCACGGCGGGCTGCTGGCCGACTGACCCGGCCGTCCCCGGGCGCAGCCGAGCCCCCGCCGGCGGGGGATCCTCAATCGTCCTTCCCGGCCGCCTCGCCCCATTTCCCCCAGGGAAACGGCCGGGCCTCGCTGGCGGCGGACTGGAACAGCGCCACATCATGCAGCCAGCGCCCCAGGCCGCGGCCGAACTCCGCAAGGCGCCGGTTCCTTTCGCCGGTGGACAGCATCCAGAGGAACTGCACCACCGCCACCAGAAGAAGCACGGTTTCGGCAATGGCGAAGAACACCGCAAATGCCAGCATCCACAGCCCGCGCAGCCAAAGCGCCCGCCTGGCGCGGAAGAAGTCCTTCACCCTGCTTTCCTCGGGCCCATCCGGTTCGATGGGCCGGCTGTCGCTGCTCATGCTGTTCTCCTTCGATTACTCCATCACTCGCAACCCGTCAGAAAAGGATATGATCCTCGAAATGCGCCGGCAGATCGCGCAGGGGGACCTTCAGAAGATCCTTGGCCAGATCCACCACGAGATTCGACATCAGTTCGTTTCCCAGCCGCTCGCGCAGCAGCCCCAGCATCCGGGGCGGGGCGGCCAGCACCAGCCGGTCATAGGAGCCACGGCGCCACAGATCCTGTGCGGTCCTGGCAACGTGACGGGCGAAAAGCTCGCGTTCCTGGACTTCCTCGGCATTGCGCGAACCAACCGCATGCTGCGCCATTCCCGGCGCGGCGCGCGAACGGCCGCGATCATCGGCATATTCCACGTCGATCCCGGCCTCATCGGCGCTGATCTCCTTCAACTCGCTCAGCCCCTTGCCGATTCCACGGTTGATCAGAAAGCGCGCACCCCTGTCATCGGCCAGGATCACCAGAGTTTCGGTCGGTCTCATGTCGTTCCCCCAAACATCGGATTGCCTGAACTCGCAAATGCATGGTGACACCGGTCCGGTGCCATGTCCTTGACCTCGCTCAACCGCGCGGGCGCACGGCTCAGGCGGTTTCGAGCATGCCCTTCTCGGCCGCCAGTTCGCGCATGCGCTTTTGCAGCTTTTCGAAAGCGCGCACCTCGATCTGGCGGATGCGCTCCCGGCTGACGCCATATTGCTCGGACAGGGTTTCGAGGGTCACCGGCTGATCCTGCAAACGGCGCTTCACCAGGATGTCCTTCTCGCGGTCGTTGAGCACGTCCATTGCCTCGGCCAGCAGCGCACGCCGGGTTTCCAGCTCGTCACGTTCCTCGTACTGGGCGGCCTGATCGGCGGTTTCGTCCTCGAGCCAGTCCTGCCACTGGGTCGAACTGTCGCCCTCGGAGCCGACCATCACGTTGAGCGAGGCATCGCCCCCCGAAAGGCGCCGGTTCATCGAGATCACCTCGTCCTCGGTCACCCCCAGATCGGTGGCGATCTGCTTCACCTTGTCGGGGTGCAGATCGCCCTCTTCCAGCGCGCCGATGCGCGCCTTGGCCTTGCGCAGGTTGAAGAACAGCTTCTTCTGGGCGCTGGTGGTGCCCAGCTTGACCAGCGACCACGAGCGCAGGATGTATT